>CAIJOU010000741.1 GCA_903822375.1 Candidatus Hydrogenedentota bacterium | reverse complement strand
GATCTGCTTGAAGTCGACCGAGGCGAGCGGGGTGCCCTGCACCTTTTCAACGGCATAGCGCAGCACGGCTTCCGTTACGCCGCCTGACGCGCCGAAGATGACGCCGGCGCCGCTCTTGAAGCCCAGCGGCATGTCGAACGATTCGGGCTCGAGCGCGTCGAGCGACAAGCCGGCCTGCCGGATCATCTGGCCCAATTCGACCGTGGTGATTACATGGTCCACGTCGGGTTGTCCGTCGGTCTGGAACTTGTCCAGCTTGGCCTCTTCCTTCTTGGCCGTGCAGGGCATGATGGACACCACCACCAGGCGTTTACCGTCGGCGCAGAGCTGCTTCGGCAGTATCTGCCGCGCGACGGACCCGAACATCTGCTGCGGTGATTTGCAGGACGACAGGTTGGGCAGAAACTCGGGGTAGTACTGCTCCGCAAAGCGAACCCATGCCGGGCAGCACGACGTGAACAGCGGCAGCACGCCGCCGTTGGCAAAGCGGTCGAGGAACTCGGTGCTTTCCTCCAGCACGGTCATGTCCGCCGTAAACGACGTGTCATAGACCTTGTCAAAACCCATCATTTTGAGCGCAGCCACGGCCTGGCCCGTGGTCAGACCGCCGGGCTTGGCGCCGAAGAACTCGCCCAACCCGACACGCACGGCCGGCGCCAACTGCGCCACCACCACGGTGTTGGTGTCGTCCAAATCCTTCCACACGGCATTCAACTCGGGCTTGGCGGTCAGCGCGCCCGTGGGGCACACCGCGGCGCACTGGCCGCAGTAGACGCATTCCGCGTCATCCAGATTCTTGTCGAAGGCGGGCAGCACGGCGCTGGAAACACCGCGGTACGCAAAGTCGATGGCGCCCACGCCCTGGATCTCGTGGCAGGCCCGCACGCAGTCACCGCACAGGATGCACTTGTTCGGGTCGCGCACCAGCGCGTTGGAACTGCGGTCGATGGGCTTGTGCTCGAGCACGCGCTTGTAGCGGATCTCGTCGATTCCCATGCGCTGTGCAAGTTCCTGCAGCCGGCAGGCATTGCTCTTGGTGCAGGTGGGGCAGTTCATGTCGTGGTTGGCCAGCAGCAGCTCGATGGCGATTTTGCGGATACCGCGCACCTCGCTCGTATTGGTGCGCACGCGCATGCCCGGTTCCGGCTTGACCGAACAGGACGCCTGGATGCCGCGCCCGTCGACGTCGACCAGGCACAGGCGGCACGCGCCGTACACGCTCAGTTCGGAGTGGTAGCAAAAGGTGGGGATGTCGATGCCCGCCTTGCGGGCCACTTCGAGCACGTTCCGCTCGCCCTCAATGGCAACCTCGCGGTTGTCGATAATCATCGTTTTTGTTTCGGGGGTGTTCATGGCGTCTCTCCTCAGGCGATCGCGGCGAAGCGGCATGCCTTGATGCACGCCCCGCACTTGATGCAGGTTTCGGCCGATATGACGTGGGGCTGCTTGCGCTCCCCGGTGATGGCGTTTACGGGGCACTTGCGCGCGCACAGGCCGCAGCCCGTGCACTTTTCCGCGTCGATGGTGGGGTTGACCAGCGCCCTGCAAACCCCCGCCGGACAGCGCTTGTCGAACACGTGCGCCTCGTACTCCTCGCGGAAATGCTTCAGCGTTGACAGCACCGGGTTGGGCGCCGTCTTGCCCAAGCCGCACAGCGACCCGACACGCACCGCGTGCGCCGTTTCCTGCAGGATTTCCAGTGTGCGCGCCGTGCCCCGGCCCTCGATGATGTCGTCGAGCAGCGCCAGCATCTGGCGCGTGCCCTCGCGGCAGAGCACGCATTTGCCGCAGGACTCGTTCTGCGTGAACTGCATGAAGAACCGCGCGATGCTGACCATGCAGGTCTCATTGTTCATCGCGACCAGTCCGCCCGAGCCGACCATCGCGCCGGCCTGGCGCAGCGAGTCGAAGTCGAGCGGCAGTTCGAGGTGGTCTTTCGTGAGGCAGCCGCCGGATGGTCCGCCAATCTGCACCGCCTTGAAGCCGTCGCCCGTGACGATGCCGGCCTTGTTGGTAATGCCGCCGCCGATGACGTTCACGATTTCGTTCAGCGTCGTACCGAAGGGCACTTCAATGAGCCCCGTGTTGGCCACGTGGCCTGTCAGCGCGAAGGTCTTCGTGCCCGGCGAGGTGGGCGTGCCCAGCGCCCGATACGCATCGGGGCCGTTGCGCAGGATGAGCGGCACGCTGGCGAGCGTTTCCACGTTGTTGATTACCGTGGGCTTGCCCCACAGCCCGCTTTCCGCCGGGAACGGCGGCTTGGGTGTCGGCATGCCGCGCTTGCCCTCGATGGAGGCCATGAGCGCCGTTTCTTCGCCGCACACGAAGGCACCGGCGCCCTCCATGATGTGCAGATTGAAACTGAAACCGCTGCCGAAGATGTCGTCGCCGAGCACGCCGGCCTTTACCGCGTCGTCCTGCGCGCGGCGCAGCCGCTTGACGGCCAGCGGATATTCCATGCGCACGTAGACGTAGCCCTCGTCGGCGCCGATGGCCTTTGCGGCGATAATCATGCCCTCGATAACGGCATGGGGGTTGCCCTCCATCACGCTGCGGTCCATGAAAGCGCCGGGGTCGCCCTCGTCGCCGTTGCAGATGACGTACTTCTTCGGGCCGGGCTGCACCCGGGTCAGCTCCCACTTGCGGCCCGTGGGGAAGCCGCCGCCGCCGCGCCCGCGCAGTCCCGACTTCACCAGTTCGTCGCAGACCTCCTGGTCGGTCATTTCGAGCAGTGCCCGCCGCGCGCCGGCGTAGCCGCCGCCGTGGATGTATTCGCGGATGTCCTCCGGGTCGATGACGCCGCATTCGCGCAGTACGGTGCGCGACTGCTTCTGGTAGAACGCGATCTCTTCTTTGCCGCGGCGGCGCTCTGCCGTCTTCGGGTCGATATAGAGCAGCCGCTCCACGGCCTCGCCGCCCACCAGCGTGGTCTTGACGATCTCGGGAACGTCCTCGGCCTTCACCCTCGTGTAGAGCAGGCCGTCAGGCTCGACCGTCACCAGCGGACCCATTTGACAGAATCCCTGGCAGCCGCTCTTTGACAGGTACACGTCGATGGCCGCACCGCCCTTTTCGGCGCCCGCCAGGTCGGTGGCCACGTCCAGGCCCAGTGCGCGCAACTGTTGCACGAGCGCCTCGTGCACCTTGAGCGCGCCGCCGGCCACGCAGCCCGTGCCGGCGCAGATGATGACGCGCCGCTTCACCGCGGCGATGGCGCGCGCATGGGCGGCCGCTTCCGCGGTCAGGTCCAGCATCGGTTTTGTTTCACATGCGGTGTTCATTTGCACACCTCGCTTTCCATAAGTTTGTCGATGGCCGCGATGCACGCCTCGGGGGTCATCTGTCCGTGCACGGTCTCATTGATCACCATCACCGGGGCCAGTCCGCAGGCGCCCAGGCAGGACACGGTCTCAACGGTGAACAGCAGATCGGGGGTGGTGTTCTTGCCCGGCTCCAGCTTAAGATGCTTGCGGATGGCGCCGAGCAGGCCCTCCGAGTCCTTCACGTGGCACGCCGTGCCGTCACAGACGTGGACCACGTACTTGCCTTTGGGCTTGAGTGCAAAATGTGCGTAGAACGTCGCCACGCCGAACACCCGCGCCGGAGGCAGGCCCAGGGAGGTGGCCACATAGGCGAGAACTTCCTCGGGCAGGTAGCGGTATTCCGCCTGCACCGCCTGAAGGATCGGGACGAGTTTTGCGGGGTCGCGGCCGTGGCCGTCGAGTATCTCGCAGACCTTTTCGAAGTTTCTGAACGCCTGTGCTGTGGTCATAATGTCCTCTTTCTCCCTTGTATTGGCCGTCCGAAGCGGGGTTATATGTATTGGACGGACACTTCTTTCAGATAGCGGTCCTCGAGGGTTTTCGCTATCCGTTTGATTATGTTGCGGCGAATTTCAATGTCTATCGGCAGATTGGGGTCCTGATGCGCCTCGTTGATGCGGCTGCCGACGACGAACTCGATGACGTCGCTCTCCAGCATCAGATCCACCAGCATGGCCGCCGGGTTGTTGTCGCGCAGCAGCGCCTCGTCCTCAAGCATCTGGGCGGCGCTTGTCAGTGTGAGGATGCCCTCTGTCACCAGGTCCACGCCCGGCATGCGCGACAGCGGCGGCAGTTCAAGCGACGAGCCGCGCAGGTCGAGCACCACCTCGCGGGCCAGTTCCCGGCCCAGGATCGTGGCGGTCGTGCCGCCGCAGATCACCTTCTTGCCGTCGAAATCCTCCAGCATCCGCGCGTACTCGCCGTCTCGGCCCTTCGAATAGGGCGGGCCCGACAGCACGATAAGCCTGCGCGGACGGCGGAAATAGATCACGCCCGCGCTCATGTCGTCCTGCGCGCGGCGCCGCGGCTCGCGGCTCAGCGCGGCGACAAGGATGTTCTCCGCCAGGTGTCGGGCCGAGACCGACGGGTTGTCGGCCACCTGGTCCAACACGTAGTCGCGGCAGCCCTCTTCGCGCCAGCCCAGCGGATAGTCCGCCGAACCCAGGCCCGCCTGCGAGATCCCGTCCGAGTAGAGGACGATGCGGTCATCGGGCTCCATCTCAAGCTGGGTGAAGCGCAGCCTGCGGTCCTGCCACTTGGGAGAAGCCTTTTCCTCCGAGGGTAGCGGAACGATGCGGCCACGCCGCACAAGGAGGAATCCCGGGCTGTCCATCTCGATGATGCGGGTCCGGCCGCTGTGGTGGCAGTCGACAATGGTGAAGGTGGCGTAGCTTATTTTGCGCACCTGGCACACCGGAAGCGCGTCCATCATGATTTCCGCGCAGTGCAGGAAGTCCATGTTGCTTGCGGCGAAACGGCATGCCATCGACGCCGTCATTGAGGCCAGGATGTTGGCCTTCACGCCGCTGCCCAGTCCGTCCGACAACACCGATATGACCCGCGCCTGCTCGGGAATCTTGAGCAGTTGAAACGCGTCACCGCAGATGTTCTGTCCATGCTTGCGGTTCTGCTGGAAGTCCACTTCGATGAAAAGGTCGTTGGCGGCCATGGCATCAGCCTCCCTGCCGGCCGTCGCCCATCGCGAAGCCCTCGGCGATGGAGCGGAGCAGGATTTCGGTGTCGGCCATGTGCTCGCCGAGCCGGCAGGCGATGTCCTGCACGGTCGACAGGTTGCGCTTGATTACTTCGTTGGCCTGCTGTGCAATCTGGTCCCGTCGGAACTCCTGGTGGGTCACGTCGAGGATGATTGCGCCCACGGCCTCGTGCGGCTCGAGTGTGAATATGGTGATGCTGAACAGCCGGTCATCGCATCGGTAATGGTCGTAGTGAATCTCGCGGCCGCTTTTGAGCACGGTCTGGAACATCTCCGCGAAGGGGACCACCTTGGCAAGCAGGCAGCGGTTGAGTCCGGGCCGCGCGTCGTACACCTGCGACAGTTCTTCGCCGAACATGCGCCCGAACAGCTCGTTGCACTCGATGATGCGCAGGTCCTTGTCCGCAATCACCACGGCTGACGGCATGCAGCGCAGCAGCGCGTTGGCCTTTTTCTGCGCCAGCTTGCGCATGTACGAAACGCACATGGTCGGCTCGGCCCGGCCCTCAATGAGGCCCGCCGCGAAATCGCGGCAGGTGTTGTAGCCGCAGCCGCCGCAGTTCAGTTCGTCCGCCGTGCTCGTCTTGCCGACGCGCTTGAGCGCCTCAGCGATGCGCGCCGTTCCGGGATGGGGGAGCACGACCGCGCCAAAGGCGAAGTCTTCCGCAACCGCGACCGTGACGGCGTTCGCCAGGGGCTGCTCGGGCCAGCGGGTGTAGTCTTCGACGCGCAGCCTGCGCACCAGCGTCGCGTCCTCATCGCCCGCACAGGGTCCGGCGATGCAGCCGCCCTCGCAGGCCAGGCATTCGACAAACAGCGGCCCCGCAAGGGCGTCCGGCGTCAGCCCTTCAAGGCCCCTGCGGATGTTGTGCAGGCCCGCCAGGGTCACATAGCGGGCGCCGGCCGCCGCGCCGCGGCCCTTGATTGTCTCGATCATGCCGCCCTCAACCGGATACAATGCGCCCTCGCGCGACCGTTCCGGAACCAGAACGTCTTCGGGTCCGGGAATGACCCCTTTGGGGTTGATCCCTTTCTGCTCCAGCCACGCGCGCAGGTCCATAAAGGTCAGTGCAATGTCCAGCAGTTCCGGGTGGCGGTCCGCCTCGTTCTTCTTGGCAATACAGGGCCCGAAAAACACCACGGCGATCTCTTCGCCAAAGCTGCGGCGCAGCATGCGGCAGTGGGCGATTACCGGTGAATGCAGCTGCGTGACCGCCGCCGCCTGCGTGGGCAGGTATTTGTACAGGTATTCCACCGCCGACGGGCACGCCGACGAGATGAGGATGCGCCCGCCGGGGTTGGCCATGTCCGCCGCGACCGCCGCCGACACCTCCTGCGCACCCAGCGCCGTCTCGCTCACACCGGTGAAACCCAGGCGCCGCAGCGCGGCGACCATGCTGGCCTCGGGCACGCCCGCAAACTCGCTCACCCACGACGGCGCCAGCGAGACATACACCGGACGGCTTGACTGTACCAGGTGCCGCGCCCGGCCCAAATCGTCACGGATGCGTTTGGCGTGAACGGGGCACGCCTCCACACAGGCCCCGCAGGACACGCAGGTGTCCGGCATCAC
The DNA here is from genome assembly GCA_903822375.1 of Candidatus Hydrogenedentota bacterium. Taxonomy (GTDB): domain Bacteria; phylum Hydrogenedentota; class Hydrogenedentia; order Hydrogenedentales; family CAITNO01; genus CAITNO01. The sequence continues at coordinate 3,308 of CAIJOU010000741.1, read as the reverse complement.
CATAGCGTGGCCGTTCTCCACGCGGATGGCCTTCACGGGGCAGTGGCGCAGGCACTTGTAACAGTCCTGACATTCCGTCTCCACCGTGAATATGGGGTGCTGGTGGTTCATGGGTCACCTTCTCTTGCAGGCGATGAATTCGGCGTTGAGCAGGTCGATCAGCGCGCCGCTGTCCACGCCGTGGTGCGCCACACCGTTGATAATCACGTTGGGGCCCTTCTGGCATTCGTCGGCGCAGCGGCTGCCCGCGAGGCGGACCTCCGCCTTCAGGCCGTGCGCGGCCAGAAATTGCTCCACCACCTCGAGGTTCTTGCGGTTGCCCCGGGCGAAGCAGGAGCTTCCCATGCAAATCACAATGCTGTCTTCAGTTTCCATGGACATAATCCTTGGAGGCGCAACGCGCCCCGTCTTCGGTCATTTCGCATCGGGGTGCGGGTCGCAGTGGTCTTCGGGCTCTGCCATGAACTGCGGGCGGAAGTGCGCCAGGTTCGCAGGAAGCGCACAGAGATACATGGGCGGCGCGGCCAAGAGCTGCTGGAGGACATCGGCGTCGGCGTGGTCGGGGCGCTTTGTATGGCTCGTCTGGTTCTGCATGACATGAATCCTTTCGGGTTGCCGTCTGCGTCCACCCGAAGGGATGTCGGACCGGCGGCGGGTAAATCGAGAAAAATTTATCGCGAAACTTTTATCGAGAAAATTATATCGAGAAATGTTTCCTTTTTGCAACTTTTTGTCCGGAGGGGGTTCGGAATGGGGGAAGGGGGGAGGGGAATGTCTGCGTAAAACGATGCCCGGCAATTATTTAATGTGTGCGCGCGAAGCCGGAACGCCCGTTGCCATGGCACAGACACCCCGGTGTTGCCTTGGGGTCTTACAGTCTGAAGGCGTCAGGACAGTCCGCCAGCTTCTTCGTTTCCCGTCCGTCCGATGGGTCCCGTTTATCCGGCTCAGAAGCTGTAGCCGGTGACGACTTCCACGGTGTCCTTGTCGATGGGATAGTCGCCCGGATAGCGGATGAATTCGGTGTGCCCGTCCATGTAGAGGACATTTCCTCCGCCGGGGATGTGGTTGAAATTCTGCGACTTGGCGCTGACCGTGTCGATCATGACGGGGAGGGACGACTGGGCCATCGCGCCCGACCCGGCGTTGTTGATGTCGGTGATGAAGAACCGCTCCACCCCCTCACGCAGCCGGTAAACCGTGTCGCTCCCGCCGTTTCCCGTGCCTGCGCCCCGGCCTCCGGCGGCGGTGTCGGTCACGTTCAGGTCAGTGTCCTTCATGGGCGCGTCGATATTGGCGTTGAAACTGACGCCCGCCTTGCGCTGCATGGCGGCCGTATTCTCCAGTTCCAACGCACGCCGCGTGGACCAGCCAAAATAGAGATAGGAGAGTGTGCTGAAACGGTCCGGGTCTATGACCCGTCCACCCTTGCCGTCCGTCAGATACCAGAACCCCACTCCGTTGGGACCGCCGCTTTTCAGGAGGGCCAGCCCGTCCGAATCGCTCGGGCAAACCAGCAACTTGTCGTCGCTCAGGTACTCGGGATACAGCGCCGGTCCGTCGATGCCCGCCAGACTGCGGCGGCTGCGTGGAAAAGACTGGCCTTTGGCCTCGTTGGCGTACATCTTGAAACTGAGTCCGAGCTGTTTGAGATTGTTCTGGCAACTCGACCGTCGCGCCGCCTCGCGCGCCCTTGCCAGCGCGGGAAGCAGAATTGCCGCAAGAATGCCGATAATCGCAATCACCACCAGCAGTTCAATCAGCGTAAACCCGCCCTTGTGCCGTCTGTCGTCGTTCATTTCATGACGCTCCCGAGCATTTGTCCCTGCAACTCCCGTGAAACTGCCGCTATTCTAGTGAAGTGCGGCATGTTTTGGGTAGCGTGGAAAGCGGAGGATAGTTGTATAATGTCTTCCGGTATCGGGAACAGTGGGAAATGGACATGCGGCATAAACGACGAGTCTATCCGTGGCAGCGCTGGCGTCGGCGGGTAATTATCGGCTGCCTGCTGGTGTTTGTTCTCCTGCCCGCCGTGCTGGGCGGGAGTACTTGGCACAATCAGGTCGCATTAGAGCGGGAAATGCATGCCATCCGTGCCAAGGGCTTCCCCGCCTCGCCCGCCGACCTTGAGAAGGCATATCCCCTTCCCCCAAAGGAGCAGAACGCCGCCGAGATCTACCAGCAATCCTTTCAGGCACAGGCCAAGTCCGCATCCAACGCGCTGTACGAAGACATGATGAAGCAGTTAAAAGACGCCCCCAAGCGCGGCCCCCTGGACGCGGCGCTGCACAAGTTGATGACGGACTATCTGCAGGCCAACGCAGAGGCGCTGCGCCTGCTTCACGAGGCGGCTGGCCGTCCCGCAAACCGCTATCCCCTCGATTTCAGCGAGGGCTTTGGCATGCTGCTTCCGCACTTGGCCGAGTTGCGCCAGTCAGCGCGTCTTTTGGAAGTCGAAGCCCTGGTGGCCGCGGAGGACGGCGACACGCGCCGCGCACTCGACGCCGTCGCCGCCGCGCTGGCCGCGGCCAATTCGCTGCGTCAGGAACCCATTCCCGTTTCACAGCTGACGCGCATTGCCTGCCACGACATTACTCTTGAAGGCGTCAAATGGATAATGGCGAGGATTTCCTTTTCAGAAGAGGAGCTTGTCCGACTGGGCGGCATGCTGCAGGCCGCGGAAGACCCCGGTGCATTTACCCGCGCGCTTGCCGGCGAGCGGGTGCTCGCGCTGACAGCGTTTGATCATCCCGAGCAGATCTTGGAGGGGAGTCCCGAGGTGCAGAGTTTCGGGCCTGTCGGGGTTTCCGCCGTGGCGGGACTTATGCGCGTCACAGGCACTACGGATGCGGACCGCAGGCGCTTTCTGGCCTACATGGAGGATATAGTCACCGCAAGCCAAAAACCCATATGGCTGGCGATTCCGCTCATGGAGGACATGGGTCGGCGTTTACAGGCCGGACAGTCCTGGATGCCGAGCGTCACCGACTCAATGCTTCCCTCCTTCACCCGCATGGGCCAGAGTTTTGCCCGGGACGCCGCCGGCATCGCGGCCGCCGAGATTGCGGTCGCCATTGAACGCTACCGGCTTGTCCACGACAACGCCGTTCCCGACCATGTGCAGGACCTTGTTCCAGCCTTCCTCAGTGCGGTATCCGTGGACCCCTTCGACGGTAATCCCCTCCGCTATCATCAGGATGAGACCGGATACTCCGTCTACAGTGTCGGCGAGGACCTGCGCGATGACGGTGGGACAGAGGCGACTCCGCAGCGCAGAGGGCACCCGCAGGATCTTGTTTTTCGCGTGG
>CAIJOU010000740.1 GCA_903822375.1 Candidatus Hydrogenedentota bacterium | reverse complement strand
CCATCCGATACTGTTGGATTCACATGCCATGCCGAAAATGCGCGAAGCCCTCTGGGGCGGATCGGCCTTCATGATGCGTTTCTTTTCCCATTGTTGCGGGTTCTGCGAAAGAGTTCCGCCGCGTCCTCCACGCTGACCGAACTCTTGGAGTTGAGCGCTTGAACACGGACGTGCCCAAGCAATTCGCAGGCCTCATATCTGTCCAGCTCAAGGCCCTGATGCGCCAGAAGATGCCTGACACTGGAGGAGCCCGAATGCTTGCCCAGCACAAACTGCGTCGCCTCGTGTCCGACGGATTCGGCCGGAAAGGGTTCGTAGGCGCGGCTGTCCTTAAGCATGCCGTCGCAATGCACGCCGCTTTCGTGGAGAAATATGGTCGAACCGACCACGGGCTTGGCGGCGTGGAGTTTCCTGCCGGAAAGCTTCTCAACCAATTGGGAGAGCCCGGTCAATCCGGTCATGTCGATGTCGCAGTCGCGGTCCAAAGTTAACTTTGCCGCAAGGGCAAACTCCTCCAAGGGGGTGTTTCCCGCCCGCTCTCCCAATCCGTTGACGGTGACGTCGATGGAATCGGCCCCGGCCGCCGCTGCCGCCACGGCGTTGGCCGTGGCCATGCCCAGGTCGTTGTGGGCATGAAAACCGATGATGCCGCCGCTGTTCCGTGCCCGGACCGCGGCCACGGCGTGGAACACCTGCATGGGATTCCACGCGCCGACGGTGTCCGCCAGGCGCACCCGGTCGGCGCCGCAGGCAAAGGCTCTTGCGGCGGCCATGGACAGGAAGTCGGCGGGCGTCCTTGAGGCGTCCTGCAGGCCGGCCGAGACGAAGGCAAAACTATCCCGCGCTCTGGAGATGCATTCCGTGATACGGCACAGCGCCCCGGTCTGCGTGTTACCGGCGGTCGCCAAGTGAATGGGAGACACGAGGAACGAGACATGCGCGGAGGAGAATCCGCATTCCGCCGCCAATGAGATGTCTTCCGGGCGCGCGCGCAGCCACGCGGTGAGACGGCACGGCAGGGACAGTCCCATGACGGCCCGTATTGCCGCCCGTTCCTCCTCGCCCATGGCGGGGGTGCCGATTTCGAGTTCGGGCACGCCGAGTTGGGCGAGCGCCCGCGCGATGCAGACTTTGTCCTCGGTGGTAAACACCACCCCCGGCGCCTGTTCGCCGTCGCGCAGGGTCGTGTCCACGAGCCACAGCTTTCGGGGCGTATCGGAGCTTTGAGACACGGCGACGCCTCCTCTACAGTTCCGGGAGGCCGGGGCTTTCGCCGTCTTCCACGGCGTCGAGCAGGCTGTCGATTCTTGCCTTGGTCATTCCTCCGTACCACGCGCCGGAGGGATAGTGCACCAGCACAGGCCCCTTCTCGCAGTACTTGAGGCAGCCCGTGCTGGATACCACGGCATCCAGTCCCCGGTCGACGATTTCGTTTTCAAGATAGCCCAGCAGGTCCACCGCACCCTTGTTGGCGCAGACGCCCTGCGGCTCCCCGTTCACGCGAAAGCTCGCGCATACCAGGAAATGATGTTCCGGCTTTTGCATGCTGTCTTCTCCTGTGTGTTGTGCCCGTCCGGGCGTGGTCAGCCGCATCCCGTGCCGCTGCCGGAGCAGCCCACGCCGCAGGCATGGACCGCCCGCGGCGGCGGCAGGGGCTTTTCGTCGGACAAGTCCTCCAGCAGCGATTCAACAAGCCCCTCGGTCACCACAACGCGAATGCCACTTGCGGCAAGGGCCTTTTTCGGCGTTTCTCCCGACCCGCTTACCAGGAGGGTGTGGCAGTCATGGAGGGTTTCGCCCAGCATCCGCCACCGTGCGGCGCCCAGCCCCGCCGGAGGAGCTTCACGGGACTCGACATGCACAAAGCGGTTCCCGTCCCGGCGGAAAATCCACAGCGACTGCGCCTCGCCCAAATGCTGGTTCACCAACGCGCCCTCCAGGCTCGCCACGGCGACGCAGGGCCGGCTGTCCTTTGGATGGAGCGGCATTTCGGCGCATGCCTGCAGCAGGCTGATGTAGTTCGCGCCCGTTCCCTCGCCCAGCATGCCGACGGCGTCGGCGCGGCAGCGGGTGCAGTGGTGCATCTGGGCGATGTGCCGTGCGGCGCGGATGCGCACCTCCGCCACTTCGGAAACCGAAGGCGTTCCAAGAGACTCGAATTCGCTCCCCTCCACGGGGAGAAGGGGGATGCAGTTCAGAATGTCCACGCCGAGCGCTTTCGCCCGCTCCGCGACCGCCTCGGCGTGGTCAACGTTGACACCGGGGATAAGGATGCAGTTGACCTTCACCGTCACCCCCGCTTCTTTCAGTAGCCGGATGGCCTCCTGCTGGCGCTCCAGCAGGAGTGTCGCCGCCTCAAGTCCCCGCAGCATGCGCTTTCCATCCCGTACCCATCCGTAGATTTTGGCCGCGATCTGCGGGTCCGCGGCGTTCATGGTGATGGTCACGTGGCTGACCGCAAGGTCGGCCAGTTCCTGCACGTGGGGCGCGATATTGAGTCCGTTCGAGGCCACACACAGGAGCATCTCGGGAAAGCGCGCGCGGGTTTGCCGCAGCGTCTCCATGGTCTCCTCGGGATTCGCAAAGGGGTCTCCCGGCCCGGCGATGCCGACCACGCGTATCTGCGGATTGAGCAGGACCACCTGTTCCAGGTAGGTCATGGCCTGCCCCGGCGAGAGCACCGAACTCGTCACCCCCGGACGGCTTTCGCTCACACAGTCATATTTTCGGTTGCAGTACTGGCATTGTATGTTGCATTTGGGCGCGACGGGAAGATGGACCCGCCCAAATTTGTGCCTTACGTTGTCGTTGAAACAGGGGTGGTTTTCAAGGTTCAGTGCCATGGGGTTCACCTTTGCTTTCTTCGCTACTGCCGCGCAAAAAACGTCACATGGTCATATAGCCCGGCTCCGACCGTTCCTGGTCGCGCGCAATGAGCGCGTTCACAATGCGGTCGCAAAGCGATTGCGTTCCACGGTATCCCAGGTGCTGGATGCGCTGTGCGCCGATACGGTCGTGCACGGGCATCCCCACGCGGACAAGTGGGATGTCCAGGCGTCGGGCAAGGCCGACGCCCCGGCTGTTTCCAATCAACAAGTCCGCTTTGGCCGCTTCGGCGGCCTCGCCGATATCGACAAAGTCGCTGTCTTCAAGCACCTGAATACCACCCCGCTGCATGGCGGTTGTTCCGGACAGGGCCTGGGCCATGCCGCCGCTCCGTCCGCCGGAGGCGCAGACCACCGGCACCACGCCGATCTCGTCGAGAAATGAGGCAATCCCCACGACCAAATCCTCTTCGCCGTACACCACCGCGCGCCTGCCGTAAAGGTATTTGTGCGCGTCCACATAGGTGTCGATCAGGCGCCCCCGCTCGGCCGTGTGCTTTTCAGGCGTTGCCCTTCCCGAGAGTTCCTCCAAGTGCCGGAGGAACAGGTCGCTGGCGCGAATGCCGACGGGCAGGCCCATGGAGCGGGCGGGAACGCCGCACTTGTCCAAGAGCGCGGTGCCGGGATGCTGCCCCGGCCGAAAGGCCGCGCCGAAGGTGATGGAGGCCCGCGCCGACCCGGCGCCGCGAATGGCGTCGATGGGCACGCCCCCCTTTGGAATCTTCTCGTATTCGCCGGCGGTCGGGCGGTCCAATGTTTCCGAATAATCGGGCAGCAGCACATAACTCAGACCGAAATCGGCGAGGATGTCTTTCAGATACCGGAGGTCCGCCGGTGAAACCAGATTGGTAAAGCACACCACATCGGCCGCTTCCCCGCACGCGCCGCTTTCGGCCAGTGCATTCACGAGGGCGCAGACCGCCGCATGAAAGCCGTCGGCGTGGGTTCCCGAGTAGCTGGGTGTGGCCGCGGCAACCACCAGGGGGGCATTCCCTTCCTCGGTCTTTTCCGCGTGCTGATGCAGCATCATGGTCATGTCGTCGCCGATGGTCTCTGCCAGGCAGGTGGTGGCGATGCCAATCATCGCGGGATGGTACGCCCTGGTGACGTTGGCCAGGCCCGTGTGAATGTCGGCCGCGCCGCCGAAGATGGCCGTCTCCTCGGAAAAACTGGAGCAGGCAATGTCCACGGGCTCGCGGAAATGGCCGATAAGGAAGCGCCGCATATAGGTCGCGCATCCCTGCGGCCCGTGCAGAAAGGGCACCGCTCCCTCAACGCCGCGATAGGCCATGCACGCACCCAGGGGCATGCAGGCCTTGCAGGCGTTCTGCGTGGCGGCGGCCGGGGCGCCGCCCGTGTCGTGTGCCGCGCTCATGGCGTCCTCTCCGCCGCGCCGGACGGGCGCGGGACGAACTGCCACACGGGGCTCATCACTGTGGCCTGCACCTCGCGGGCAAAATTGAGCATGCCGACAAACCCGGCGAGGCTTTTCTTGCGCTCATGGTTGTGGTCGCAGAAACCGAGCCCCAGCTTGTGGGCGATTGGGCGTTCCTTGACGCCGCCGATGAGCAGGTCGCAACCCTTTTCCTTCAGGAAAGCGCACAACTCAAGGGGGTTGGTGTCGTCCACGATCACCGTGCCGGGGTCGCAAATCTTCTCGAGTTCGCGATAGTCTTCCTTTGTGCCGGTCTGGGAACCGGCGAGCACGGTTCCCATGCCGAGCAGTCGCAGCGCGCGCACGAGGGAAAAGGCCTTGAACGAACCGCCCACATAGACCGCGGCCCGCTTGCCCGCAAGGTCCTTCTTGATGCACATCAGTTCGGGCATAAGCGCCGCCACCTCTTCGCGGACCAGCGCGCGGGCGCGGTCCATCATCGCCGCGTCGCCAAAGTGCTCGGCCACGTCATAGAGCGCCTTGGCGGTGTCCTCCACGCCGAAATAGGAGACGCGTATATACGGCTGACCGAACTGCTCCTTCAGCCGTTTTGCCAGGTGCATGACCGAGCCGGAACACTGCACCACGTTGAGTGCGGCACCGTGCATGCGGCGGATGTCGTCAATCCTTCCGTCGCCCGTCACGGTGGCCACCACATCGACGCCCATGCGGCGGTAGTAGTCCTTGATCAGCCACGTTTCGCCAGCCAGATTGAACTCGCCCAGAAGATTGATGGCATGCGGGACGATGCCCTCGGTGGAACCCGTTCCAAGCAGTCGGCCCAGTGCATCGCAGGCCGCCTTGTAGCCGTCCTTCTTCGTGCCCGCGAAGCCCTCGGAGAACACGGGGATTACGGACAGTCCCTTCTCCCGGGAGACTTGGGCGCACACGGCCTCAACGTCGTCGCCAATGAGGCCCACAATGCAGGTCGAGTAGACGAACGCGGCCTTTGGCCTGTAGGCGTCAATCAGTTCCACGAGACAGCGATAGAGTTGCTTCTCACCACCAAGGATGATGTCCATTTCCGAAAGGTCCGTGGAGAAGCTCATCCGGTGCAACTGGGGGCCGCTCGACAGCGCGCCGCGTATGTCCCACGTGTACGACGCGCATCCGATGGGACCGTGAACCAGGTGCAGGGCGTCGGCCAGGGGATAAAGCACCACGCGCGATCCGCAGAAGACGCAGGCCCGCTGGCTCACCGAGCCCGCAACGCTCTTCGTCTCGCAGGCGATGTCAAAGAGCGCGTCGCCCTTGGTGACCACCTGCCTTTTGCGCTGATCCAGCACGCTGTTCGCGGCGGGCTTCTGTGTTTCCTGCGGTTTCATAATGGGCTTCGATGTCCGTCCGGAGTTACATCACCAGTTCAAAGCGCTCTTCGGGGTCGTCGCGGTCGCGCCGGTCCAGGAACACATCGAGGAACTTCTCCAGCAGCCGTATGGCCCCCGCATAGCCGACGGTCGGGAAATAGGAATGGCCGACGCGGTCCAGGATGGGAAAGCCATGCCGCACGAAAGGGATGTCCTCATCGCGCGCGATGTACTTTCCGTACGTGTTGCCAATGAGCAAGTCGACCGGTTCCTGTTTGATCCACTGGTGCATGAGGAACATGTCGGCCGTGGCACCCTGGCGAATCTGGGCCTCGGGCACGCGCCCCTGAAGCGCCTTCTCCATGCGGCGCTCGAAGACTTTTCCCGGCGTGCCCGTCACCACATAGACGGGTTTCATGTCGAGGTCAACCAGGAACTCGCTGAGCGCAACCAACTGGTCGGGGTCGCCCCAGAGCGCCACGCGCTTGCCCTGCAGGTACTGGCCCATGTCGGTCATGACGTCAATCAGGCGGCCCCGTTCCTCCTCGATTATTGCAGGCACCCCGCGGCCGCTGTACTGACGCACTGCGTCGATGAACCGGTCCGTGGCCTGCAGGCCGATGGGCAGCGTCATCGTCTCGCACGGCACGCCGCACTTGACGTCAAGCGCCTTGGCGGCGGCCTCCGATGCGGCGGGTCCGAGCGCGAGCGTCACCGCGCTTTCGCCGGTGCGGCGCAGCGCCGGCATTGTGACGCCGCCCTTGGGGTAGAAGACATGCTTGCCCGTCTGCGGGGCGTCCAGCACATCCGAGGTGTCGGGGAAGACAATGGCATCGGCGCCCATCAGGCCCGCCAGACGCTTGATCTCGCGCATGTCCGACGGCTCCACCCATCCCGGAATGATGTTGATGGTCTGGGAACGGGTGTCGCTCGGCTCGGAGAAGTAACCGACCATGCTTTTCACCATGCTGGAGAACCCGGTGACGTGCGACCCGGCATAGCTCGGTGTGTTCGTGTGGATGACCATCTTGCCCGGCGGGATGCTGCCTTCCTCGCGGGCCTTGGCAATGATCTGGACCAGGTCGTCGCCGATGGTTTCGGACAGGCATGTCGTGTGCACCGCGATGACATCGGGGTCGTAGATCGAAAAGATGTTGGCGATGGCTTGGAGCAGGTTGGCCTGGCCGCCGAAGACCGACGAGCCCTCGGTGAACGAACTGGTGCCCGCCATGACGGGCTCCTTGTAGTGCCGTGTCAGCGTGCTCCGGTGGTAGGAGCAGCAGCCCTGGGAGCCGTGGCTGTGGGGCAGGCAGGCGTGGATGCCCAGCGCCGCATACATGGCCCCGATGGGCTGGCAGGTCTTGGCCGGGTTTATGGTCAGCGCCTCGCGCTCTGCGACGGCGGCGGTGGTGTGGCGTAGCAGCATGGTCGGGTTCTCCTGGAGTTGTTATTGGTCGCCGTAGTGGGCCGTGAGCTGCGGGGAGGTGCGCTTCTTCCAGGGCGGGTCGATGAATGCCCACGCCCGGGCGTTGACCATGCGGTCGATGTCCTCGTAGAAATTCATCGCGCCCTGAAATCCCGCATAGGGGCCGCCATAGTCGTAGCTGTGGAGTTGCTTGCAGGGAACGCCCATCTTCTGCACGGCGTATTTCTCCTTGATGCCGGCGCAGAACACGGCCGGCCGGTACATCTCGATGAGCCGCTCCGTCTCGTGGTGGCTGATGTCGTCGATGGAGAGCGTGCCCTCCTCCATCTCGGGCATCATGCCGTCATAGTCGTTGAAGTGGAACTCGCGGGCCTTGTAGGCCGCGATATCATCGGCGCTCTTGCGCGGGTTGTACAGTTCGGCATCCGGCTCGACGCTCAGCTCCTCGATGTTCCGGCTGTCCGCGTCCACTTTGATGTCGGGCAGCACCCGGCGGCCCTCGTAGTCGTCGCGGTGCGCAAACTCGTAGCCCGCGGCGACCGTCTTCATGCCAATTTCCTTGAAAAGGTCCTGGTAATGGTGGGCGCGCGACCCGCCGACAAACAGCATGGCCGTCTTGCCTTCGCAGCGAGGCCGGATCCGGCCCTGGACCGCGGCGGCCTTGGCCGTCTCTTCGGCGATCACCTGCTCCGTGCGCGCGGTCAGTTCCTCGTTCTCAAAATACTGGGCTATACGCCGAAGCGATTTGGCCGAGGAGTTTGCCCCGATGAAGTTGACCTTAAACCAGGGGATTCCGTACTTCTTCTCGATCATGTCGGCGACGTAGTTGATGGAGCGGTGGCACATCACGCAGTTAAGGTCGGCCATGTGCGCGCGCTCGAAACCGTCGACGGTGGAATTGCCGCTGAAGGTGGACACCAGGGTGATGCCGCAGCGCTCAAACAGGTCCTCCAGAACAAAGGCATCCCCGCCGATGTTGTACTCGCCGAGCAGGTTGATGCGGAATTTGCCCTCGACGGGGGTGGTGCCCCGGCCGATCACGTGTTTGAAGAGCTGGTTGTTGGCGATGTGGTGCCCCGCAGACTGGCTGACTCCGCGGTAGCCCTCGCAGCTGAAGGCGAACACGTTGATGCCGAGCTTCTCCCTCATGCGCTTGCTCACCTGGTGAATGTCGTCGCCGATGAGCCCCACGGGGCAGGTGGCAAACACGGCGATGGCCTTGGGGTGGAAGAGGTCGTAGGCCTCCTGAATGGCCGCCTCCAGCTTCTTCTCGCCGCCGAACACGATTTCCTGCTCCTGCATGTCCGTCGAGAAACAGTAGGGTATGTAGTTGTGGTCCTGGTCGGATTCGGTCCGGGTCTGGTTGCGGCGGGTGAGCCATGAATAGTAGCCGCAGCCAATCGGGCCGTGGGTGATGTTGACAATGTCCCGCGTGGGTCCGAGCACCACGCCCTTGCATCCGGCATAACTGCAACCGCGCTGGGTGATGATGCCCGGAATGGTGCGGGCGTTGGCCTGAATGACCGGCGCCGCCGCCGGGTTGTTGACCACCATGTGCTTGGTGCGCTTGCGCGCCACCTTGATGGGGTAGGATTTGAGCAGGGATTCTTTTGCGGTCTCCGGGTCCGGAGCCGGCTCAACCCTGTTCAACAGGTTGTCTGTGTCTGTCTCTGGCATACTCTCACTTCCTTTGCGTCTGGCCCAGGGGCCATGCGCCTAGCCTGCGTGGCACAGCACGCTCACGCCTTCGCCCTCGCTCGTGCCTCGTCCAGCACCTGCTTTCCGCTCTCTCCGGTGCGGATGCGGACGGAGTCGAGCACGGGCAGCACAAAAATCTTGCCGTCGCCCGGATGGCCGGTCTGGTTGACCCGTATGATGGCCTCGACCGCCGCGGGCACCATGTCGTCGGGCAGGACGACCTGCAGCATGCGTTTGGGAATGAACTTGGGGTTCGGCCCAAGCTGGTTGATGGCCTCGTCGTAGCCGGCCTCCGCGCCCTTGAGGATGTGGTAGTCCACCTTACCCTTGCCGCGGCCCATCACCTTGCGGGCGGTGAAGGAGGACACGCCCGCCTCTGACAGGGCACTCTTTGTTTCGTTCATCATGTTCATGCGCACCAGCGCCAGAATCTCTTTCATGTCATGGCTCTCCAGGGTTGGGGCGGGACGCGCCTATGCCTCTTTGGCCGGGAAGTCCTGGCTGCCGGTGCTCACGGTGTACACCGAGTCCACTGCGGACACGAAGATCTTGCCGTCGCCGAAGGCGCCCTTGTCGCCGGTGCGCGCCGCCTTGATAATCGTCTCGACGACGAAATCCCTGTCCTCGTCCTTGACCACGGTGAACAGCATCTCCTTGGGCAGTTCGTCGTAGGTGATTTCGCCTATCTTCATGCCGCGCTGCTTGCCGCGGCCGTACACGTCCATCTTGGTGACCGCCGGGAATCCGGCATACATGAGCGCGCCCATCACTTCGTGTGACTTTTCGGGGCGGACTATCGCGCGAATCATGATCATCGGTGCTGTCTCCTGTTGTCGCCGTGACGGCGGGTTATGCGGCCAGACCAAAAGCCATAAGCAGCGCCTCGAGTTCCTCGATGGCGAGCGGCTTGGGGACGACGAACATCTCATTCTTCTCGATGTTGCGCGCCAGGATGCGGTACTCTTCGGCCTGCCCGCATTCCGGATTCCACTCGATGACGGTCTTGCGGTTGATTTCGGCGCGCTGCACGTCGTTGTCGCGCGGCACGAAATGGATCATCTGCGTGCCGATCTTGCGCGCCAGTTCCTCAATCATCTCCCGCTCGTTGTCGCAGTTGCGGCTGTTGCAGATGAGGCCGCCAAGCCGGACGCCGCCGGCCTGGGCGAACTTCACGATGCCCTTGCAGATGTTGTTGGCGGCGTACATGGCCATCATCTCGCCGGAGCACACGACGTAAATCTCCTTTGCCTTGCCCTCGCGGATGGGCATGGCGAACCCGCCGCACACCACGTCGCCGAGCACGTCGTAGAAGGTGTAGTCGAGCCTTTGCGAGTCGTCATAGGCGCCGAGCTGCTCCAGCATGTTTATGGAGGTGATGATGCCCCGGCCCGCGCAGCCCACGCCGGGTTCGGGCCCGCCCGATTCGGTGCACCGTGTCTTCCCGTAACCGGTCTTGCAGATGTCGTCCAGTTCAACGTCCTCGCCCTCGTCGCGCAGGGTGTCCAGCACGGTCTTCTGCACCAACCCGCCCATGAGCAGCCGTGTCGAGTCGGCCTTGGGGTCGCAGCCCACCACCATGACACGCTTGCCCATTTCTGCCAGCGCGGCCACGGTGTTCTGCGTCGTCGTTGATTTCCCGATGCCACCCTTTCCGTAGATAGCGATCTTGCGCATTGTGTTTCTCTCCTGTGCTGTGCGGCGGTTGATGAATTGGCCGAATCCGCACGCGTTGTGTGTGCGTTGTTCCGGATGCACTCCATGCATGCCCTTCACTAGGCAACAGGCGTGCCAACAGTGGTGGAATCAGGAAACATCGATCGTAGACGCGTTATGGAATGCCCGAAAACAGCTTGGAATGGCCTGTTTTCGCGCTTGTGGGAAACGGGCGACGCGGAAAGACGGGCGGTCTGCAGGGCGAAGGGAGGGGCAGGGTTCTGTGCAGCGCTGGAAATATTCGGAACAATTCGGAGCCCCTTCCCGCCGGCGGGTCGCCCTAACGTCCCTGCCCGCAATGGCATGAGACGGGCGGAGAAAGATCTTTCACTAGACATCCCGTTTTGGAAAGAATTGTCATGGTGTCTTGGGCGGCCATGCACGGGCCAGTACGCCGTGCCGTCCACGGAAAAGACTTTCACAAGGGGACACAGAAGCGCCCGCGGGAGTCACGGGGAAGGGCCGCAGCGGCGTGCCGGGGCGGAGAAGGTTCCGAACACGCGGGGCGCGAAGAATGGGGCCGGTTATGAAAGGCGGCGCGCGGCGCGGGGTTTCTTGAAGAGCCCGACATAGTCTATGTCCAGGGTTTCAATCTTGTAGCGCACCATGCGGCCGGTGATGCCCAGTTCCTCCGCGGCCGCATTCACATTCCCCTCGTGCCGTTTCAGCGCGTCAATGACCATGTCCTTTTCGAGGATCTGGACATTGCGTTTGAGCGAACCGCCCTTGGGCCGCTCGGTCAGTTCCGGCATTTGAAGGGAGGGCGGCAGGTTGTGGGCGTGGATCACGCCGTCGTCGCTCAGCAGGACAGCGTGTTCAATGCAGTTCTCCAGTTCGCGCACATTCCCCGGCCAATGGTAGGCCAGCATGGCATTCAGGGCGGCCGTGCTGATGCGGCGCACCTCCTTCTCGAGTTTCTTGGAGAATGTCTCGACGAAATGATCCGCCAGCAGAATGACGTCGTTGTTGCGCTGGCGCAGCGGGGGAAGATGTATGGGAAAGACGTTTATCCTGTAGTAGAGATCGTTCCGGAACGTGCCGTCCTGCACGGACAGTTCCAGGTCGCGGTTGGTTGCGGCAATGATGCGCACGTCGGCCTTGAAAGTCTTGTTGCTGCCGACGCGCTGGTATTCGCGCTCCTGGAGCACGCGAAGCAGTTTGACCTGGATGGCGGGGGAGAAATCGCCTATCTCGTCCAGAAACAGACTCCCCCCCTGCGCCTCCTCAATGCGGCCGATGCGCTCGTGCAGCGCGCCGGTGAAGGCGCCCTTCTCATGGCCGAAGAGTTCGCTTTCAATGAGTGATTCGCTGAGCGCGGCACAGTTTATTTTTACAAACGGCCTTTTCGCGCGCATGCCGCTGTAGTGAATGGCCGATGCGACCAGTTCCTTTCCCGTGCCCGACTCGCCGCGGACCAGCACGGTCGTGTCGCTCTTGGACACCAGCTCGATGCGCTCATACACGCCCTGCATGACGTTGGAATTGCCGGTGATGTTTGCCGGGTGGAAGCGCTCGCCCAGCGCGCTGCGGAGGCGGAGATTCTCGGCCTCCAGGCCGCGGCGCGCGATTTTGGCCAGGCTGCGCGCCTTGACGTCATAGGCGATCACGCTCGCGACGATGCTGAGCACGCGCTGGGATTCGAGCAGGCGCCGGTCGGACTCGTAGAGCATGTCGGCGGAGAGCGTGCCGACAACCTCGTTGTCCAGTGTGATGGGCACGCAGATAAAGCTGATTGTGCGGTCTTCCGGGGTGTCGCGCTGGTAGAGCCTGCCTTTGAAGCGCGGCTCGTCGGCGATGGATCGGATGATCTCGGGCAGGCCGGTCTCAAGCACGTGTCCCAGAATGCCCTCGCCGCGCCGGTAGCGTATGTCATACTGCCTGGGCGAGCCCACGTCGTGCGCGGCCTCCACCACGAGGTCTCCGCTGTCCATGGAATGTAGCATTACGGTGCCGCGCGTCAATT
>CAIJOU010000739.1 GCA_903822375.1 Candidatus Hydrogenedentota bacterium | reverse complement strand
TCAGCCAAAGCGGCGTCGTTGCCGCCGCACTCCAAAATAGGAAAGGTCTGCGCTGCCATCGCCTTCTCCCTCCCTTTGGAGGCGACGCGGTTCTCTTTCCCCCGCGAAGCGATGCTTCGCGACGCCGGGGCATGGCCCCGTCGAAAAAAAGCGGCGGCATGGCCGCACGCACTCAATACTGCAGGACAGACACCCTGTCGCAGCAGGGGACGGCTGTCCCGCACGAGAATTCGCTTGGAAATCATCGGCGTCTCCTTGGGGCTTCATTATCAACGCATCGCATCGCCTGCCGCAATGGTGACGGCGCCACCGACCGCCAAAGCTGCGGAAAGCGGCTGGAAGCCGCTTCTACGTTGACCCATGCGTTGGATTCTCTTTCCCGCGCCGCCATGATAGAATCATGCTTCGGTTGTCAGGGTCCCACTGCTCAGGAGGAGAAATTGCCATGTTGCATCTCATCGGTCTTGCCGCGCTGCTTTCCGTTCAGGCCGCAACCGCACCACAACCGCCCTGTGCGTTCGTTCCCGCCGGGGAACTGGCCGCACGCATCGCGATGGTGCACCACCGCTTTGCGGAGGTCACCGAACCGGCGTTCACGGACAAGTTCATTCTGGCCGACGTGGAACTGGACGCGGCGTATCCGCGCCGGTTCTCGGAATTCAGCGGCGACATTTCGGGCCGTTACATCGGCGCCATGGCCATGCTGCCGCCCGCCGACCCCAAGGCCGCGGCGGACTTGGACCGGATCGTGGAAAAGACGCTCAGCTACCAGCGGTCGGACGGACGTTTTGGCAACGACAAACTGGTGTTCACCGCCGCCGAGGTGGGTCCCGACCAGATGGCGCTGCTCTGGGGCAATGGTCGCCTGCTTGTGGGCCTGCTTGAATACAATTCAGTCAAACCGTCGGACAAGGTGCTCGACGCCTCCCGCAGGCTGGGTGATTTCCTGCTCAAGGTCTTTGACGCCTGCGCCAAGCCGGAGGTCATCGAGCGGCTGCGCGGCAAGGCCGCCAACGGCTTCATCTGTTTCACCCAGTTCAATGAAGGGTTGGAACTGCTCGCGCGCGCCACGGGCGACGCCAAATACCGCGATGCGGCTGCGAAGATGCTCAGCCTGCTGGAAGCGCCCGGCGACCAGCACACGCACGGATACCTCACCACGCTGCGCGGGCACATGATGGTATACGAGTCGACACACGACAAGGCGCAGCTCGACGCAGTGATAGCGCGCTACCGCGAGATCGTTGACATGGGCGCGGTGAAGACCAACGGCGGCGTGATGGAGTACTTCAAAAAGAACTACAACCGCGACGAGGGTTGCTCGGAGGCGGATTGGCTGCGGCTGTCGCTGCAACTGTGGCGCGCCACGGGCACACCGGAGTATCTCAACCGCGCGGAACACTGCATGTACAATTCGCTTTTCGCGGGCCAGTTCGCCACGGGCGATTTCGGTCACCACGATTTTGACGGACACGGCTACATACCGGTGACGGGTCCCGGCCGCGCCTGGTGGTGCTGCACCATGCACGGCCTGCGCGCCCTGCGCGATGTGCTGGACAACGTCATCACGCTGGAGCACACGAACGTCATCACCCAAAACGACAACAACGTCAAGCTAAACCTGTTCCTGGAAGGCCGCTGGCAGGGCAAGGACATGACGCTGCGCGTGGAGCGGGTTAACGCGCCCGATGCATCGACCAGCCCGGTGTTTCGCGTGGTCTTCGACAAAGCCCCTCCGGCATCAAATGACGGCGCGGCCCACTATTACCTTTTCATGCGCCAAACCGAATGGATGGCGGAAATCAAAACCCAAAGGCACCGAGACGGCAAGGACGTGGGCGGCGGAACCACCAAAGCAGCACCCTGCAAACCCGGCGAAGAACTGTTTCCCGGCGACTGGACCACCGTCGGCGAGATTGGCACCGGAAACAGTGAGTGGAAGGACGGCGACAGTATTGACATCCAACCGGTCAACGCGCTGCGCCTGATGGACCGCGCCGGAAAGTTCTATTTTCCCGCGGAGTACACCACGGACAAGCCCAAGGATGCGGCCATCTTCTTCGGTCCCTGGCTGATGGGGATCGATGCGGCTTTCAACCCCATGTACCACGGCGAGCCGATGGACAACACGCTGTTGCTGCCGAACGAGAAGGGGCTGGCCGGCAAAATCACCTTTGGCGACCCGAACACCCCGCTGCTTTCCGGACCGCGCATCGAACTGGCCTACATTCACAGCGGATTTTCGGATTTGGGCAAAGTCATGCTGCGGCCCCTGTCGGAGCAGTCCACACATGAACAGAGCACGGTCTCGTTCTGGCACAACGTGAAACAGGCGAACTGATCATTTGTGGCCACTGGGAGCGCCGGCGCTCCCAGTGACCGCTTGGTTCGGTATTACCCCTGCACCACGTTTGGCGGGACCTCGCCGCGCAGGCAGGCGACAATGTTCTGCGCCGCAATGGCGGCCATGCGCGAGCGCGTTTCCACGGATGCGCTGGCGAGATGGGGGATAAGCACTGCGTTTTCGCATTCAAGCAGGGCGGGATGCACCTTGGGTTCCTGCTCGAACACGTCAATACCCGCCGCGAAGATCTTTCCGGACTTGAGCGCCCCGGCCAGCGCGGCTTCGTCCACCACCGGACCGCGTGACGTGTTCACAAACACGGAGGTGGGCTTCATCTTGGCGAACTCCGCCGTGCTGAAGGCGTGCCTTGTCTCGGGCGTGAGCGGGCAGTGGCAGGAGATGAAATCGGACTCGCGCAACAGCGTTTCCTTGTCCACATAGGTCAGGCTCAGCGCCTTTTCCGCGCCGACGGCCATGCGGAATGTGTCGGTATAGATGACCTTCATGCCGAAACCCAGTGCGCGCCGTGCCATGGCCTGGCCGATGCGGCCCATGCCGAAGATACCGAGGGTTGCGCCGTGGATGTCCATGCCCAGCAACTGCATGGGACCCCAGCAGGTCCACTTGCCCGCGCGCAGGAAACGCTCGCCCTCGCCCACGCGCCGCGCCGCCGCCATCATCAGCGTCCAGGCGAAGTCCGCCGTTGTCTCAGTCAGCACGCCGGGCGTGTTGGTGACGATTACGCCGTGGCGTTTTGCCGCGGCCACATCGATATTGTCGTAGCCGACGGCGTTGTTCGCGACGATCTTGAGTTGCGGACCGGCCGCGTCGAGCAGTTCATCATCAATGCGTTCGGTCAGCATGGGCAGGAGCGCGTCTATGCCCGCAACGATCTTCAGAAGTTCCGCACGCGGGATTGGCCCGTCCTGCTGCGTGACCGTGATGGATTCCTCTCCAAACGCCTCGCGCAGTATGTTCAGTCCGCGGTCGGGGACAATTCGGGTGACAATTATCTTCATGGGGGCTCTCCTTGATCGAGTTGAACCTCATCATGGCACAAGAGGGGGTGTGATTTTCAATGTCGGAGAAAGGTGCATTTTCTGGAGCGCGGCGGCAATCCGCCCACGGCGGACGCTTTGGCTGTTTTACCCGGTACTCCAGCCAAAGCGGTGTCACCGCTGCGCCCCATCCATTGACCCGCGGTGCTACTTGGCGGTTAGCGCTTCGATGGCCTCCGCGACCTTGCGCCTGTGCGCCTCGATGGGCGCGGGATCCTTGGTGAACTCGGTCATGCTCTCGCTGATGTCGGCCGGCACGGCCAGCAGTCCCTCGAATTGGGCCTTCCTCGCCGCGTCCAGCACCGCACCTTTCTCCGCCAGCAGGCGTTTCAGGATGACCATGTACTCGTAATCCTCGATGCCGTCACGCAGCATCTCAATGCGTATCGTGTCCACCGGCGGATCGAAGACGGGCGCGGCGGGGTTGCCGTCGGCTGCGGCCTCCGGTGGGTACAGGAAGCGCCCGTCGCCGTTGCCCCAAGGACGCCGACCCGGTTCATTGCCGTAACCGCATTCCCAGCCCATGGGGTCCTCGTAGGGGTTCTGCGGCTGGTTCGGGTCGGGATAGGCCGTCGGACTGTTCCACAGCAGCGTCTCCCATATCAAGATGCCCTGGACGCCGCGCTGCCAGGTCTGCC
This sequence comes from Candidatus Hydrogenedentota bacterium, assembly GCA_903822375.1. Classification (GTDB taxonomy): domain Bacteria; phylum Hydrogenedentota; class Hydrogenedentia; order Hydrogenedentales; family CAITNO01; genus CAITNO01. Next base: position 4,379 of record CAIJOU010000739.1, on the reverse strand, counting down.
ACAGCCACACGCGCAGGTCCGTGGCAGGGTGATCGATGAAGAGCGTCGCATAGGGCGCTTTGGGCCCGGTGCACACGTACCACCAGATGCGATCCCCGGCGGCCTGGCGCGCCTGGCAGGCTTCCTTCCTGTAGCCGGGCGTGAGCGGACACCAGATGTTCGGCCCGCCGACCAGTTCCGGTTCGACCTGCTCCGTCAGCATGCGCCCGATGCCGGGGGCTGCGTTCTTTATGCGGTTGAACCCGTTCATCACGAATTCGTAATCGCGCGGCTCGGGCTCGTCGAACCAGTACACGTAGCTGTCGTCCAGCCAGCCCTTGGCACGCAGATGCTGCTCCACCTGCACGCAGTAGTCTTTGAACAGCGCCTGGTATACGGGCGAACTCTCGGGGAAGCCGAGCAGACCCGGCTCGGTGCGGGAGAAGAAGGTGCCGCTGCCCATGCCCTGGATGGGCACGGAGAAACTGTTGAAATGGTACTCGTCGAAGGAATGCTGCATGGCCGCGTCCCACTTCGTCCAGTCAATAGCGCAATGCACGTTCGCCGGGTCGGCGCTTTCCTTCGGCTCAATGCCGGTCCAGGCAACCTCAAAATTGTCCAGCGGCGCGGGATTGTAGGGGGTGATGTGGTGGTTGGACAGCGCGCGGAGGTACTGGTCGGCCACCTTGCGCTTGTCCGCCTCTTCCGTGATTTTCTGATAGCTGAAGGCACGGTCGAGGCCGAAACCAAACGCGGAGGTGCATGTCATCCGGTCGGGCAGGGCAAAGCCAAAGACGCGCACCTGCACCGGCACATCAGTCTTGTAGTCGCCGGCTTCAATGTGGATAGCGCCCGTATACTCTCCGGCCGGGGTGTTCTTGTCCGGCTTCACCCGCACCCAGAAGGGGTGGTTCTCGCCGGCTTCCAGATCCATGGGTCCGGCGATGGGGGGTAGGGGATCGGGCCAGGGCGCGGCCACGCCGGTATTGTCCGTCGGCATGGAGACGGGCACGTAGCGCACGCGCAGTATCTCAATCTTGTCCGACGCCAGTTTTGCGCCTCCGGGGCCTTTCAAGCCGGCACAACTCAGTTGCGCACCCTTCAGTTCCTTCTGCGGACGCAGCACCAACTGTGCCGCATCAGCCTCGTTTTGCGCCGTCTCGATGCGGAGCGCGGCACCCTTTTTCTGCGGCAGCGCGCGCGTCTTGGGAATCTTCCAGCCCGAGGACGCCCACCACACCCCGGTGTTGTCCAGCCGTTCCCCATAGGTGGTGTTGTAGAACTCCGGCAGCAGGTATTCCATTGAAAGCAGGAACGCCTCCCCGCCGTCAATCTTCACCACGTGCCTGCCCGTTTCCGTGACCGGGCAGGGCAGACCCGGATAGCTGTTCCTGCCCGTCGCAATCGGGATCGAAACGGACTTGATGGTCTTCTGCCCGTCGACCAACTTCAGGTCCGTGTTGATCTCCTTGTTCGTGTCATTCTGCACCCACAAGGTGACCGCCTCTTTGGTATTGCCCGGGTCAAAGATGGCCGGCGCTTCGACCGCCACGGAGAGCCCTTCGGCAAGCTTTTCCACATCGATGTACTGTGTCTCGCCGACCGCGTTCATCGCCGGACCGTCCAGCGCGGCCTCCACCCGGTAGCCGTGCAGGGCGACCATGCCGTTTCCCGATGTTGCCTTCATCCGCACCCACAGGCTATCCGTCGGAAACAGGGTGTCGGGAAGATTCACCTGCACCTTGTCACCCACGGCCACCGTGTCCAGCGGGGTCCAGTTCTTCCCCTCCTTGGCCACCTCCACGGCAAAGGTCACCTCGCCGTAGTGCTTGGTCCAGAAGAACAGCCTTGCGCTCTTGACGGGGTGCTTTTCAACGAAATGTTCAAAGGTGAGAAACTGGCCGTTGCTGAAATTGAAACGGTTTGTGTTGAAATAGGCGTTGAGTGCGCGCAGTCCGCGGAACTCATTCGTGTTCTTTTCCGCCATGGGCGGCGCAAAATTGTAGGCGTTGCCCAGCACCCGTTCGCCGGCGCCCAGTTCAATGCCGTCGAAAGCACGGTAGACGGGCATGGTCTGGCACAGGCGCACCGCGTCGAAGCTGTACTTTCCCTTGGCCTCCCACTGCCCAAAGCGCAGCCACGCCTCGCCCGGCGCCGTGGGCACGGCGATGATCTGGCGCATTTCCTGCCATTTCTCGCCCACGTCCGGATAGTCCACATTGCACACGTTCATGCCGGTGATGGCGCTTCCACCGGCTCCCTGCGCCTCTTCGCGCCGCATCATGTAGTGCAGCGAATAGACGCCCCTGGGAATCAGCGGCAGCGCGGCGGTTCGCCAGAAATTGGACGATTCCTTTTCGCCCGTGCCCTGCACCACGGCACACCGGTTCCCCTGGCGCACGCGCACGTCGCTTGCGCTGCCGGTACCGCCCGAAAGCGTCCAGCCCACGGGCAGCCCGTCCGCCGTCAACTCCTCGAAGGATGGATTCGGAACAGCGACCTGCTGCGCACCGGCCATGAAAGCGGCCGACGCTGTGCACATCGCTGCAAACACCAGAGATATACGGTTCATAACTCGCTCCCTTCATTTTGGTTCCAACGAGAATAGCACATCCTGCGGTCCGATATTGATAGAAAAGAACCGGCTTTCATCTGACATTATCCCCAGTATTTTGGCATAATATCCCCGGCAAAAAGGAGGATGTACCATGCGCGGACTGCGAATTGGATTCTGGGCAACTCTTACAACAATCTCACTGGCCCTATTATTCTTGCCCGCCTGCAAGAGCTCTAAGGAACCAAGCCCGCAGAAGGAGAAGCCGTCACAGAAGATATGTGACTGTCCCGACGAAGCGACAAAGCCACAAACCGAGTCGCAGATCTTCCTGAAGGACGCGCTGCTGCCCAGGGAATGGAGTGCAACGGAAAAGCAGGCGGCCCTGAAGGACGTTCGCAATTACCGCCAGGGATTCTTTACCGGCCCCGGCGGGTCGTGGGGTTCGTGCCAGTTCCAGGTCAGCGATGCGCTGTTCACCAAAATAATCGCCGACAAGGAGGCACGCGCAAAGAAGAAGGAATTCGATTTCCGCACCGACACGCCGCCCGAGCAGTTCCGCGCCTGGTTTGACACGCAGGCCATGGGGCTCTATGAGAACAAGCGGCATATCATAGAGACCTGTCAAGTAACCTGGTGGGACGCGGCGAAGCATCCGGGCGAGTATTTCCGCTCCTGGGAGCGCACCAAGCAATCGCCGCTGTGGTCGGTGGTGGTGAAAGTGTGCCCCGCGGAGAAGGGGATGCGCTGGTTGTTTTTCCGCTGCACTTCGGAGTAGACGCGGCATCCTGCCGCGTTCTGACAGGACTCGAAATCCGGGTTGAGAAAGAAGGAGGCTGTAAGCCTCCTCTACGTTGAGGACAGTGTCTCCAAAGCGACATCCCCCCGCGCCGATGGCGCGGGGGGATGCGTTTATGGAAGTCTATTTGAGTCTGATTACACCACGTAGGTGGATGCGGCGGTGTCGCCGCCGCGGCCGGTCCAGTTGGTGTGGAACCACTCGCCGCGCGGCTTGTCGACGCGCTCGTAGGTGTGGGCGCCAAAGTAGTCGCGCTGGGCCTGGAGCAGGTTGGCCGGCAGGCGTTCGCTGCGGTAGCCGTCGAAGAAATTGAGCGCCGAGCAGATGGCCGGCATGGGGACGCCCATCTCGGTGGCCTTGACCACCACGCGCCGCCAGGCCGCCTGGCTCTTGCCCACTATATCCGCGAAGAACGAATCGAGCAGCAGGTTCTCCAGATTCGGATTCTTGTCGAAAGCTTCCTTGATCTTGCCCAGGAAGACGGAGCGGATGATGCAGCCGCCGCGCCACATGAGTGCGATACCGCCGTAGTTCAGGTTCCAGCCGTAGTGCGCCGCTGCTGCGCGCATGAGCTGGTAGCCCTGCGCGTAGCTGACGAGCTTGGACGCGTAGAGCGCCTGGCGCAAATCGTTGACGAAGGCCTGCTTGTCGCCGTCAAAGGGCTTCACGTCGCCCGGCAGCGCCTTTGCCGCGCGGACGCGCTCGTCCTTGATGGCCGACAGGCAACGGGCGAACACGGCCTCGCCGATCAGCGTGAGCGGCATGCCCTCGTCGAGCGCGGCAATGGCGGTCCACTTGCCGGTGCCCTTCTGGCCGGCCGTGTCGAGGATCAGGTCGACGACTTCCTTGCCTTCCTCGTCCTTGTAGCCGAGGATGTCGCGGGTGATCTCGATGAGGTAGGAGTCGAGTTCGCCGGCGTTCCACTCGGTGAAGACCTGGTGCATTTCGGCGTTGCTCAGGCCAAGACCCTGGCCCATGAGCTGGTAGGTCTCGCAGATCATCTGCATATCGCCGTATTCGATGCCGTTGTGGACCATCTTGACAAAG
>CAIJOU010000738.1 GCA_903822375.1 Candidatus Hydrogenedentota bacterium | reverse complement strand
GCTGCTGCTTATCTTCTCCAACACATGGGGTTATGTGCCTTTTGGGCCATTGTTGCGGAACCGGTTCTATTTGCCTTTTCTGATTGCATGCATCGGCATGTTTGTGCCGTGGCTGCTGCGTCAGTCCGAAGATTCTGGATGCGCCCCGGCGCGTGGGCGTCTGCTGAGCGGCGCGGGCATACTGCTCTGTGTGCTGGCTGTGGCCGGAGCCTGCTCTCACGCGGTCGGCCTGAGAGCGGCGGCACCCAAGCGCGATCTTACGGTCCTGACGTACAACATGCAGCAGGGATCGCATCTCAATGGTGACCGCAACTACGGAAAGCAACTCGAACTGCTGCGCAGGCTCAACCCTGACATCATCGGATTGCAGGAGTGCGATACGGCGCGTCCGTCCGGCGGCAATGTCGATGCCGTCCGTTACTTGGCGGAGTCTCTGGGTTACTACGCCTGCTATGGCCCGGGTTCCATTTCGGGAACCTTCGGTGCGGCCGTTTTGTCGCGCTATCCAATCAAGAATGCACGCACCTTCTTTACCTACAGCGATTCGGACGAGGTCGGTACGGCCGCGGGTGAGATTGATGTTGGCGGCACGACCATCGCGTTCTTCTCCAATCATCCTTCCGGCGGCAAAGCGGTCATGACCGCCCACGTCGATGCGCTGAAGGCGGAGGCAGGCAAATACACGCATGTCATCGCCGTCGGCGACTACAACTTCACCGCGCGCGAACCCTACTTTGCCAGTCTGTCGCAGTTGCTGGAAGATTCGGCGACACAACTGGGCGAGGCGAAGCTCAACTGCCACGGGGCAACGCCAAATCTGGCCAATGAAATAGACCACATCTTTGTGTCTCACCATTTCCGCATTTTGGAGAGCCACTACCTTGCGCCGCCGGACTCTGAGACCGACCATCCGGCGCATTGGTCCGTGCTGAGGATGGAGTGAAGTCGGGCCTGCAGGTATGAATGCATGGTGACGTGACGGCAATCTGGTCGGCGAGACGACGCGGGCTACAGGCCGTCCTGTATTTCGGGGATAGGCTCGGCTTCCGGTGCGGTGATGGGTACGGTGCGGGCCGCCACAGGTCTTTTCCAGCGTCCCGTGAGGTAGTAGGAAACGCTTATTCCGGCACCGACGAAGGAGCTGATCAGGATGCCGTACCAGATGCCTTCAACGCTGTTGAGGTAGCGGGACAGGAAGAGTGCCAGGGGGATGCGCACAATCCAGAAGCCGATCAGGGTAAACATGGTCGTGGCCATGGTGCGCCCCGAGCCGTTGATGATGCCGTTGCTCAGGAACATAATCGCCCACATGAGATAGCCAAAACCCACAATGCGCAGGTAATGCGCGCCGGTGGCCACCACGTCCGCGTCGGCATGCGCAAAAAGGCGCATGAACAGTCCGGGTATGCCGACAGAAACAATTGTGGCCGGCAGGGTCAGTCCGAGGCTGATAAGCAGTCCCCAGCGAAAGGTCTGTTTCACACGGTCAAACTTGTGGGCGCCGATGTTCTGGCCGGACAGGGTGGAGGCCGCCATGCCGATGGCCATGGCGGGCATGAAGGCGAGCAGGTCGATGCGCATGGCAATGCCGTAGGCCGCGGTGCTGTGCGCGCCAAAACGGTTCACAAGCTTCACAATAACAATGATTCCCATGGAAACAAGGGCCTGCTGCACCATGGAGGGCAGGCCGATGCGCAGGGTGAGGCGCGACATGGCGGCGTTCAGGCCGAGTTTGCGCCAGTTGGGTGCCGCAATGTGGCGGACACGGTGCATGTAACAGGCCAGTGCCACGAGGGCCATGGCCTGGGACAGGATCGTCGCAAGCGCCGTGCCGTTGAGCCCCATTCTTGGGAAGCCAAGCCAGCCGAACATCAGCAGGGGGTCCAGAATGGCCGTGACCACAAGCGACCCCGCCTGAAAATAGAGTGGCGTCTTGGAGTCGCCGGCACCCCGCATCACCGAGGCCAGGTAGAACATGCCGAACATGAGCGGCGTGGTCCAGAGGAACACATGGAGATAAGATATGGCCAGGGGAATGACTTCCGGTGCCGTGTCCATCGAGCGCACAAGGAACGCGGTGGCCGCTTCCCCGGCCACAAAACACAGGAGGCCCGCAATTACCGTCAGCACCATGGAGTTCTGCACGACCATCCGGAGCCGGTCCCAGTCCTTGGCACCGTAGGACTGCGACACAAGGACGTTGGAGGCCAGACTGAGGCCCTGTCCAAACGCGTTGAGCACGAAAAACACGGGGAAGCACACTGTCAACGCGGCCATGGCGTTGGTGCCGAGTCCGTTTCCGACCCAAGCCGCGTTGATCAGACTGTAGGCGACATGCACAAGGCTGCCCAGCAACATGGGGAGCGCGAAAAACACGAGGTTCTTCGCGATACTGCCGGTGGTCAGGTCCTTGCCGTGTGAACCCGCGGGTTTTGCGGGAATAGCGCTCATAGAAGGTTTTCCGGGTGAGTGTAGATTCAACCACATTGGGGCGGTGTATAACAAGTTGCCGGCGCCAAAGGGCAAATCTGGGCATGCTTCCACCGCAACCGTTCCGGAGGCAGCGGGCATGGGTTCCCTGACATTTCCGGCGTCCTTGCCAGGCCCTTTTCGCGGGCATGTGGTGTCTTCTTTGGCAATTGGCCTCTGGAAACGCTATTGTTAACGGGGGCGGGTCCTCATGCACGGTTCATATTTCCTGCTTCGGTATCCCCCCCAGGCCTTTAGAATGCCCGTACGGGCGCATAGTCACAGGAGAGCGCAGAAATGGATAAACTGAAAACCACACGGCGGACCTTTCTGGGCGCTGGCGTTGCACTGCTCGGTATTGCCGCATCCGGATGTGCCACGGGCGCGACAGGGCCGTTGCCCGCAAGAACGGGCGATTTGCCCTATGTATCGCGCCTGCGCGTAAGGAAGCCCGGGTCGATACGCATGCTTCAGATGACGGACATTCATCTGTTTGGGGGGGAGGAGCCGTTTTGGGAACCGACCAACAAGACAACGATTGCTGAAATGCAGGCGCTGGTGGCGGCGACCAAACCGGACTTTTTGTTCTTCACCGGCGACCTCTGGCGCGATTATCCGAATGAAAAGCTGGACGAGTTCGCGCAGTACGCAATAGAGCAATGCGGGGGATTGGGAGTGCCTTGGGCGTACGTTTGGGGCAACCATGACGCGGTGCGCGACCGCGCCGCCATTGAGGCCATGTTGACCAAGGCGCCAAATTCCCTCTACGGCGGCGCCGGTTCCAACGGCAACTATGTGCTCAACCTGGAAGACAGCCACGGGAAAGTGGTGTGGCAGTTCCTGTGCATCAACACGGCGGGCACAGGAATGGTCGCCCCCCAGCAGGCATGGCTGAAATCATTGCCCGAAGGTATCAACGGGGGAGGGGAGGCCATTCCGCCGCGCATGGCGGCGTTCCACATTCCGCTGAAGCAGTATGACAGCGTATGGTCCAAGGGGGTGGCGCGCGGGGTAAAGTGCGAGCGCGTCTGCTTTGAGCAGGAAGACGGATCAAGTCTCGCGGTGCTCAAGTCCCTGGGCGTGAAGGCCTGTTTCTGCGGGCACGACCACGTAAACGACTATTCGGGCGTGGTGGACGGTGTGGACCTGATTTACGGACGGTCCACCGGCCGGGGCAGCTATGGCGGGTTGCAGGTGCGCAAGGGCGGAAAACTCTTCACGCTCAACGGGCATAACGGGAAGTACCGTTGGGAGACAGTGCTGATGGACGGCACCCGCTGGGTGCCCGGTCCGAACGAGCACGTGGACAGGACGCCCGCCGACAAATAACGGTCCCAGGGTTCAGGGGGTCATGCAACCAGTTCCTTTCGGCATGATGGAAGAACGTAATATCCGCCGTCCTTTGGAGCGGCGGGTATGCGCGTCTCCAGGCTTGCGGCTACGCCTTTGCCTTGATCATCTCCGCCACCTGGTCAATGGCCTGCAACTGGCGGTCGCGGCACTGGGGCAGCATGGGCTTCCAGGGGGTCTGGAGGAAACCTTTGAGGTGCGCTGGGGAGATGTTCCCCCGGCAGAACTTCACGGTGCTGCGGAAATTGTCCGGGCTGCTCCAGTTGGAACCGGTGGGCGTCTGGTCGAACCCTGCCTTGTCAAGGTCAATGTAGGCCTGCACGCCCACGTTGGAGGTCTTCAGTTTTGCATTATAGTGCCAGTTCGCCTGGAGCACGGAACGGGGAACGCGTTTGAAGAAGTCCCCGGGATGCTTCCAGCAATAGTCCGACCACATCCAGGCACGCACGCCGTTCTTTTCAATTTCCTTGACGAAGAATTCGAAGTCATGCCACCAAAGGTCATGCTGGCGGATGACGACGTAGTCATATTTGGTCTGGTTCTCAAAGTTCTCCTCGTCATAGCCCATGTGGAAGAAGCGGGGCTTGTCGAACAGCGCCACGACCTCCGCGATCAGTTCGGCGCATGTCTTGTAGTAACCGGGCGTGGAAACCTGCCGGGACCAGGTGCCCAGCCAGGTGTCATGGCAGGTGGAGAAATTCATCTTGGGGATGGGTTCTATGCCCAGCGCGCGCACCTTGGCCAGTTCCTCGCGCAGCTTGGCCACCGGCCAGGAACCCTCCACGGCAATTTCCGGATGGCTTTCGTACTGAATGCCCTCGCCAAGGTCGATGACGACCTGGTTCATGCCGGCATCGGCCATCCGCTTGAGCACCTCGTTCCACAGCGGTTCGTCGAAGCGCAGCTTCGGCGCTGCGGCCGAAAAGGAAAGGTCCTCCTTCGGAATGCCGCCCCATTCCTCCACAGGCCGGTCTGACCACATGTTCATGCCGAGATGCACGAGCAGCCCCCAGGAAAGCCTGTCCGCCGCCGACGCCTGGGCCGCAGCCTTGGAAGGCGCGGCAAACAAGCCCGTGGAGGTTCCAGCCGCCAGCGTGGCCATGGTGGCCTGGACAAATTCCCGGCGGGAACAGTCGCTCTGCGTGATGCTCGAATCAGTCATGACGGACCTCCTTGGCTGCGGGAGAGTATGGAAACGTTTCTGCTGTCATAGCGCAGATGGTCGGGGCAAGACAAATGCGGCGGCAATGTGTCAGAGCGTATACCAGGGAATTGTCAGCGAGGGGATTGCCGGGGGCGGGGGGGGATCATTGTCAAGCAAGGTAATTTCCATGGTGGACTGTCCTTCGACGGGGATGGCGCAGCCGGCGGGACAGGAAAGCCGCAGGGTGAAAACATGGTCTCCGTCGGGACGTTCATTGGACAGTATGGGAAAGATGCAGGATTGGGCGGACTGGCCTTTTTCGAAACGCACTGTCTGGGCGGTGTCGTTGTAGTCCAGGCCGGGCCGGGCCGTTCCGGGCTCGGGCGTGACAAGCACGTCGATTGGGCCGTCTGCGCGCCGTGACAGTGAAAGGGTGATGACAACAGCACCGGCATCTTCATCGACGGAGTCGGCCGGTTGGTCCATAAAGACACCGGGAGGTTCCAGAAGAGTGTGTATGGCGGTCCATGTACGGTCAAAGCGTCCGTAGTAGTCCGGGGCGATCGGCGTCCCGCAACTCGCATACCCACCCCACAACTGGCCGATTATCTGGCCCGTGGCGGCGATGACGAGGGGACTGCCCGAAGACCCGCCTTCCGTGGTGCCGAGACTCCACGTGACCTGGTGATACCACTCGGGATAGGGACTGGAGACGCTGGTAAGCGTTCCGTCGCTGATGCGCTTGAAGTCTGCCTGCGGGTGGTGGACACACACCACGGCGGTACCGAGAGACGGTGGCGTGGCGGTCCATCCCATCCTGGGCAGGTCGGCAGGGGGGGCGTTGCGCAGGCGCAGAAGCGTGAAGTCAGAACCGCCGCCACCGATGCCGTCTCCCCCCATTCCCGCCAGGTAGTCTGCACCGCCCGCCGTGCGCGGCACGGTCAGCAACGACGGGGCCGTGCCGTCGCATGAGGACGTCTGGTACCGCCAATAAAACTCGACATACTCGGCGCTGTGGGAGGAACTTACCTGGTCGCCAACGCAGTGGTGGGCGGTAAGCACAAAGGGCAGGTTTACGCACGGGTTTGCATCGGCGAGCAGGGTACACGTGCAAAACAGAACCCCCCTGCTGGCAATAGAGCCAAGGCCGCCCACGGCAAGGGCAAGATCAGCCCATTCCGGCCTGCAGGTAACATCCTTGTTGCAGATCCCGGCAACGCCCTTTTCCAAGGCGGCTTTCAACGGGTCACGATAGATATGGGCCACCCTTGTGATGCGCAAATGCAGGGCCGCCATGGACTCAGTGTCGGGAAACCGGCACTCGACCATGACCGTTTCCCCGGGACAGGCGGGCGCCCAGTAGGGCCATTCACGTATGTTCGCTATATCAAGAGGACCAAACGAGATGTCGGGATTGGCGGCGTCATAAAGAATGACTTCCGCGCCGGGGGGAAGTTCCAACTGGTCGAAGGCAATGCGTTGTCCCAATGCGCCGGGGGACGTGATGGCCGTCGCCCACACCGTGCCGCCGGACAGCGCGCTTTTCGCCGCCGATACGACCTCGACAGGTTGTGTCAGGTCCTGGAAGACGCCGATGCGCATGGCCTTTTCAGCAGCTTCGGACTCGGCATCCTCCGCTTCGACGCGTTTCATGTCCGGCGCGGTCAGGATGGTGCGCGGCACCCGTTTCATTTCCTCACGGGTCAGACGGGGAACAGGGCGTTTTTGCGTGGAACGCGCCTCTCCGCCCGGTTTCATGGGCGCCTGCTGCATTTCGGGCGAGATTCTGGAAGCCGGCGACAATCCCAGGCGCTTGGCTTCCGCGTCATCAAGCAGGTAGCCGTCCTTGACGTAACGGACCGTGATGGTGCCGCCTCCCGCAGGGGCAATTGCCAGGGCTTGCGCGTAGCCATTTTTCTTGCCCGTGGCCTGCAACCATGTGGCGGTAAGTTCATAACCCTCGGGCAGGGCCTTCTCGCGCACCAGGAAGTCGCGGGCTTCGTTTTTGCTCCAGGCGGCATTGCCTTCTGCCTGCGCGCTGAGTGCAAGGACACAAAGAGACATGGCGTAGATCAATACGGGTGCTGTGCGCCGCAGGGTGATCATGACCGTGAACTCCTTCCGAGCATGCCGGTCAGCATCAGCACGCCAACCAGCGCCGCGATGGCGGCGACGTTGGCGGGGTCAGCCGTTTTGAACCACTGGCATCCATTCTGGGTGTTGCCGCTCTCGCCCTCGGTGGAGGTGGCTGGGGAAAGCCATTTTTGGATGATGGGGTAGGTCACGTCAAAGCGTCCAAAATAGTCGGGCTCGGTCGTGGCACCGCAACTGGCGTAGCCCCCGTACAACTGGCCGATAATGAGCGGATTGGCTTGGATAAACAGGGGGCAGCCGGAGGAACCGGGTTCGGTCGTGCCCTGCTGCCAGTGAATCTCATGGAAACGCTCGATGGGTTTGAGGCGTTTGTTCTGCTGACTGGGGCTGCCCGTGTCGGTGATGGTGCCAAAGGAAATGCGCTTTGCCAGTCCCTCGGGTTGATGAATCGCCGTTACCGGTGTGCCCACCGCGGCCGCTTCGGTTGAATAACCGGCGTAGGTTAGTCCGTCAGGCGGAGTGTTGTTCAGACGAAGGAACGCAAAATCCGTCCCGTAGGTGTTCGTTGTGCCGGCGAGATAGTCGGCACCGCCCGTGGTATGGGGAACCTTGCTCATGGCCGGCGGGGCGGCATCACAGGACTCAGACTGGTAGAGCCAGTACACCTCGATGCTGCTGGCCTCCGATTGACTGCTTACGCAATGGTTGGCGGTAAGGAAATAGGGAACCTGGGAGTCGGCAACGGTGTCGGCGACCAGCGCGCCAGTGCAGGCCCAGAGCCCGTCCGAGTTCGCCTTGGCGAGGCGGCCGACCGCCATGGCCACGGTCAACCAGTCGGCGCGGCAGGCCACGTTAATATTGCACGACCCCACGGTGGCGGTTTTCTCGAAGGGAAGTTTGTACATCCAGCCCACACGGTCAACAGAGATAGCCACCGCTTCGGCTGCGGTGCCGGCAGTCAGGCGGCATTCCAGCGTGACAGCTTCATTAAAGCAGGAAGGACCCCAGCCCGGGGTGGAAGCGGCAACCGGCTCCAGTTCATCGGGTGCGTCGGGGTTGTAGGCGACCAGTTCGGCGCCTGCGGGAAGAGCCAGCACGGAAAAATGAAGGCGCAGCCCCACGGCACCCAGCACACGCACCGTGGCCGACCATGCGCGTCTGCCATCCGGCAGATTATACCATTGCCCAAAAGCGGCGGCATTCCCTTGCAGCGAGAGTGCGGCTGGGAGGTCCACAACCGAACCGTACCGTGTCAGCCCTTTGGCGGCGCCATCCTCTTCAGCAGACTTGGATTCGCCTGCTTCGGCGGGGACCGTCAGCACCGTTTCAACCCGTTGTTCAGCGCTTAAGCTGAGCCACGGGGCGGGCCGGTTGGCGGCTTTCGCATGGGGGAAGCCGGGCACAATCTCGGGGGCAACCGTCACGGGCGGCGCATCCCAGCGTTTGGGCGGAACGTCAAGTTCCTCAAGCGCTGACTCGGTAAGAACATGGTCTCCACCATCCAGATAAACGTCTATAGTTTCCCCACTCGTCAGGGATTCCAGGTGAAATCCCCGCAGGAGCGCGCCTGAGTCCGTCGCTTCCTCCCATGCCAAGACTACCCTCCAGTCGTTGGAAAGGTAACCTGCCTGTTCCAGGGCGACCGGGTATTCATCGGAATATGCGGCGGCGGCAAGGCACAATAGCAGTGCAAGAAGGGATGTTGCTCTTTTCATGTCATGTTTTCCTGACTGCAACTACAACGCTTCTGCCGTCCTGTCGGGATACACGCCGTCTGCCACTATAACATCAGTGTACCGCAAAAACAGTCCAAGACGGAATGCGCGCTGTTCATAGCGCTTGCATCAAACAGAAAGGGGAGTCGAGCGGCGCTATTTTGCCGGCCCGCAGAGGCACTATTCACACTTACGGGAAAAAACAGCCCGCAGCTTTCCCACAACGGCAGCTGCCGATGGCTGTTCAAGCGGTTTCGGTCTTCCAGTTCCGGACAGGGTCTGGCGTCAGACAAATAGCCGTGCCTCCATGCCCAAGAAGCGCATAAGAATCTCTGCGAAACCTGCCGCGTGCCTGCCGAATATGCTATGCTTTTCGACACGCGCCGAACTTTGTGGCATGAGGTGCGGGAACGGGGAAGGAAAAGAAGAGCAAAGATGCGAATACTTGACAGCATAAACAGTCCTGCCGACGTGAAGAAGCTCACACTGGAGCAGTTGGAACAGTTGGCTGAAGACCTGCGGGCACAGATTATTGACACCGTGAACCGCAACGGCGGCCATTTGGCCTCCCCGCTGGGGGTGGTCGAGCTTACCATCGCTTTACATCGGGTCTTCGCCATTGGCCCCGACCAGCTTATTTGGGACGTGGGTCACCAATGCTATGCGCACAAACTGCTTACGGGGCGGCGGGAGAATTTCGGGTCGCTCAGGCTCAAGGAGGGAATCAGCGGCTACCCGAAGGTGAGCGAGAGCGCAGCCGACAGTTTTGGCACGGGCCACAGCTCAACCTCCATTTCCGCCGCGACGGGCATGGCCGTCGCGCGTGACCGGCTGGGACTGGACCATCACGTTATTGCGCTTATCGGTGACGGGGCGATGACGGGCGGGATGGCCTTTGAGGCGTTGGGGCATGCCGGGCATCTGGGGTTGGACATGCTGGTGATCCTGAACGACAACAAGATGTCCATATCGCCCAACGTGGGCGCGCTGGCCCATTATTTCAACCGCCTGATCATGGCCCGCCCCTACAAGCGCGCGAAGCAGGATGTGGGCTCCTTTGTCAAGACGCTGATTGGCGGTCGCGCCACCCGCACCATTCAGGACCTCGAAAAATCACTCAAGGGTTTCATTACCAAGGGCGGTCTGTTCCAGGAACTGGGCTTCAACTATATCGGCCCGGTGGACGGGCATGATCTGCCCCTCCTCATCGAATTGCTTGAACGCATCAAGGGTATGAAAGGGCCGGTGTTTCTCCACTGCACGACGGAGAAGGGCAAGGGCCTTCGGCAGGCAGAGCAGGACCCGACCAAGTATCATGGCGTAAAGCCGCTGTGTGTAAAACCCGATGCCGGCGAGGGCGACGCGATTCCGGCGAAGGTGGAAGCGCGCCCGCCGACGTCAAGAACCTTTACAGACGCGTTTTCGGACGCGGTGGTGGCTGCCGGCCGCGAGGATGCACGGGTGGCGGCGATTACGGCCGCCATGCCGACGGGCACGGGGCTCTCGAAGTTTGAAAGGGAGTTTCCGGAACGCTTTTTTGATGTGGGCATTTGCGAGCAGCACGCGGTGACCTTTGCCGCAGGATTGGCGATTGCGGGACTCAAGCCGGTGGTGGCCCTCTATTCAACCTTCCTTCAGCGCGGCTATGACCAGCTGGTTCATGACGTGTGCATACAGAACCTGCCGGTGGTCTTTGCCATAGACCGGGCGGGACTGGTGGGGGAGGACAGCCCGACACAAAACGGCACATTCGACCTTTCCTTCCTGCGTGCCGTGCCCAATCTGCGCGTGGGCGCGCCACGGGATGATGCGGATACGGAACTCATGCTGCGCTGGGCGCTTCATCAGAACGAGCCCATCGCGGTGCGTTACGCGCGCAGCGAGGCCCCCACCATCGGGTCCGTCGACGGACGCGACATTGTGAAGGGTGAACTGTTGCGCGAAGGCGCGGACGTTGTGCTTCTGACCGTGGGTCCCGGTGCCGGGACGGCACTGCACGCCGCGGAACAATTGCAGGCCGAAGGGATTTCGGCGGCCGTGGCCGATGCGCGCTGGATCAAGCCGTTGGACGGAGCGCTTTTGGACAGCCTGCGCAACCGCCCCATTCTCACGGTTGAGGAAAACACACTGGACGGCGGGTTTGGGAGCGCCGTGCTGGAGTATTTCGAGAAGACAGGTCAGATGGACTGTCTGCGGTTGCGGCGCCTGGGCATTCCGGACGTGTTTAGCGGGCAGGCCACCCGCGAGGAACAGATCGAGATGCACGACCTGGACGCCAGGGGGCTCTGCGCCGCAGTGCGGGAAATGCTTGGGAAGAATTCAGAATCCGGAAATCAGAATCCGGAATAGACCGGGAGCGCCGGCGTCTCG
>CAIJOU010000737.1 GCA_903822375.1 Candidatus Hydrogenedentota bacterium | reverse complement strand
GTTGAGGTTGTCGTTGGTGGTTTGAGCTGCTCAGCCCATCTTTGCAAAAAAAAGGCGTATTGTCAATAGATATGCCGTTGTAATATCAACAAACACAAACAGTTACAAAAACACGGGATCACTCAGCCCGCGGGGAGCGTGAAGTTGGGGGGCGGTTTGTGTCATGCTAGTGGCCGGACAGCACGGTGTCGTCTGGGTGTGTGGACGGCGGGCTGCCGCATGCCGGATTGGAAACGGTGCATTTTGGTCATGGCGGGAAACGGGAGTTTCCCAGCGGGTCACGAGTTTCGGGCCAAGTGCCGGAGGAGAGCGCGTGTCAGCGGAGAATGCGTCACGGATAATTGCCTGCGGGAAATGCGGACAGCGAATGCGCGTGCTTTCGTCGGCCACGGCGCGCGTTTACAAATGCGTGAAATGCGGCGCGCTGGTGGAAGACGCCGCCGCTGCGCCGCCGCCGCCGACGACTGCCGAGACCGAGGGGGTCAAGAAGACAGTGCCCGCCGACACGGCCGATCCATTCGCCATGCTGCTGCGCGAAGCCGGCCTTGCAACCGCGGAACAAATAGCCGAGGCCCAGCGCATACAGGAGGAGTCGGGTGGCAAACTCTTCGATATCCTCATCCGGAACGGCCATCTCAACCGTGACGATTTGCACTCGCTGATGTCCCGACAGGGCGGCGTGGCGTCCCTGAGTCTGGCCTTCTTCACGCTGGACCGGGAACTGACGAATATCCTGCCGCGCGACGTGGTGGTGCAGCATTTTGTTCTGCCCATTGACAAACTGGGCCGACTGCTCACCGTGGCGATGGTGTGTCCGACGGACATGGAAGCCATAGCGGAAATTCAAAAGGTCACCAAACTGCGCGTCAAGCCGATGCTGTGCACCTATGACGACTTTCTTGGCGTTGTGCAAAAGTATTACCGTGCATCGGGCGGTTCGACACCGGAATCCGAGAGGGCCGCGCTTCTCGAAGAAGACAAGAAGAGTCCGGCGAGAGCCGTTGAGCAGCAGGCGCGCGAGTCTTTTGCCGCGGCCGTCAGCATGGCCCTTATGCAGCGGGTTGACAAGGTCGACCGGCTTGAAATCGGCCCCGATGTTCCGGCGCGTGTGGCCGCCCTTGTGGGGGTGGGCAATGACGGTCTTGCGAAGCTGGTGTCCGTTCTGGGCGGTTCGCCGCCGCTGGCGGTTACAGCGTTGTGGACCGTGAACACGTCTGCCTACGGAATTCAGGAGCGGGTCGACAATCTGCCCATGGCCGTTGCGCTGCTTGGAGATCAGGGCATCAACCTGCTGGCCTCCAATGCACGGCGCATGACTCCGGTCATGGACAAGCACCTGTCGGTCCTGACAAGACACGCGCGGCGCGTGGGCGAGGCGGCGGCGCTTCTGGCGAAGGCGACGGGGAGGGGTATTCCGAATGTCGCGCAATGTGCAGGCGCCCTGTACCCGATAGGTTCCTTTGTTCTTGCAGTGCTTGACCCGGCAGAGTACATGAAGATCGACCCCGTCCTGGTCGGCCGCGCGCGGGTTGAGGCGGAGCGGGATGTGTTTGGGGCGGGCCATGAAGAGGTGGGGGGGCGACTGCTGGGACGGTGGCACATGCCGACAAGCATCTTCGAGGCGGTGCGCTGCTACATTGACCCGTATGATGCCGGTGACTGCTACGATCTGGCGGCACTCCTGCAGGTTGCCGTTGCAAGCATCACCGCGGAGGGAGTTCTGGACAGCGAGGGGTTGAAGGGTGTGGCCGACACGATGGAATCGCTTGGCCTGGACGCGACGGGAGTGCAGGCGGCTCTGGCGTCCCTGAACGGGTAACAAAGCAGCGGGTTGTCACTTCAATTTCCCATGGAGATCCATTCCATGTCCGTTGAGAATGCAATCGTCTTTCTTAAACTGGCGGAGCGTGAACGCGGTCTTCGTGCGGAAATAGGCGCACTGAAAGGGCGTGCGGCCATTGACGGGCTGGTTGCCCTGGGGGCGCAGCGCGGACTGGCGTTTACCGTGGAGGAGTACCGGAAAGCCGTTGCTGCTATGGCCAATGGGGAACTTGACGAAGCTGCACTCGCTGCCCTTCTGGAAGAGATCGGGCTGGGGAAAGACAATCCCTACAAACCCTCTTCGTGAAAGGTACCCCGCCTGCCGCCCGCGGCAGGCAACCGGTCAGAGGTTCGTGGAAAAGTAGTTGGCAATAAGGGCTGGGCAACCGTCACAGGCGGGAGCGACCCGATGGAGGTCCTCCTCAACACAATGCTTCACGCGGGAACTCTTCATGACATGTTTGAGCCGGTCGTGCAGCACGCTTCCCATAAGGTAATCCGATTTCCCCTCAACCAGGCCGCAGGTATAGAGATTCCCCTCGGCATTCACATAAATCATGCGCGCGGGTCCCTGACAGTTGGGCTTCGCACCGTTCGGCTGGGGATTGGCAGTCCAAAGCGTCACCCCCCGGCTCTCCAAGAAGGCCAGTTTCTCGATTGACTCACTCCGTACAAGCAGCCGCAACTTGTCAAGATTCAAGGACAGGAGGTGCTGCATATCCTCTTCTGTCACTTCGTCAACGCCCAAATGCAACCCAACCGTCATGCCGTGCGTGTCCTGGGCCCACTGGCAGATCGTCCAAATTTCCGAAAACTGTGACAATCTTGTGGTGAGGGTAAAGACCACCCAGTTGGCGCCGAGGGATGCCGATTCATCGACAACATTCAACCAGTCTTCCACAGACAGTGCGGCCGGACCGCCCTTTTCCTGCCCCGCTCTTCCGAAACTCTCGCCGGACACGGCTATCCACAGGTAGGTAACGTCCTTGGCCGGGTCCTTCTCTGCCTGCGTCCTGCAATTGCTCAGGGCGTTCTTAAAGTCCTTGGGTAGCGCAAACAAAGCTTCCTTGCCTGGGCGGGAAGACGAAATTCCGCACTGCTTGACTGGCTTTCCCACGGTGAATCCTCATCTGTAAAGGAGTTGAAACAATCGCCCGTTATTCTAGGCAAACCGTATTGCCTTATCAAATTTTGTTTTTCGGAACCTTTCCAACGCAGTAATTTAAACAAAGATTCAGCAGGGTTTCTTCCCGCGAACCCGGGCGGCGGAGAGGGGAAGAAGATGGACTTTAAGCGGGTTGCATGTTACCATGTGAGAGTAAGTTGAATGACATCCCACTTTCGGGAAGCGCGCGCGTTGGAATCGAATGACGGCGGCTTTTCCGGAGAGTTTTATCACGTTTTTCCCTGCCGTGTTTGTCCCGGCATTAAGCGCGCGTCCTTTCTATTAGATACGGGAGTTCGATATTTGTGCAGCCTACGACAGGCCTCCTTTGAGTGGAAGTCGGACGGCTGCCGTGAGAGCACCCCCCTGGTGAGGAATAGGCTCACCGCGCTTCAGTCCGGGCAGCACGTGCGGGGTTTTCTTATGCCCGCGCGGCATGCGCGGCGCTGACGCACTTTTCCGCTGAGAAGTGCCGCACAGGGAAATCCGGCATCCGGTTGACAGAGGCCGTTTGGACGGCCCCGCATGGTCCTGCCGAAGGGGCGGGTCAGGAGGGAAGTTCGGCTTCCTCGTACCACACCGTTACGACGATGATGGGTTCGCTTCCCCTGCCGTCATGATGAATGTCGGTGCCGAAAGACTGTTTGACATAAACAGGTTTAATCTTCGAACGCTTCAGCCAGTCGTTTATTTGCAGGTCCATTTGCTGCAAACCGCCGATACTCACCTTGCCGATGAAACTTTGCACCTTCGTCATGACCTACCCCTTTGATCGTTGACCGTGTATGCACCATGCCGGCCGCCGGGAACTCCGGACAACCTCGTTTCGTCTTGGAGGATTATACTTATTTCGGGTCGATTTGGCTACGGGCAATCTTGCCGCGTCTTCGCCGCGGCAAGAAAGGATGAAGAGCGAAGGATGAAGGATGAAGGGGAGCGCTGAATGTGGCGCGTTCCAAGGTTTGTCCCCACTGTGTTAGGTTTTAGGGAGGCTGCCACCAGGGTTCAGGGCCGATTCGAGGGCCTGGCGCATTGCCTCTACAGGGGCGGGGATGCCCATCCAGGTCTCAAACTGGATGACCGCCTGGTTCAACAGCATGTCTGAGCCGGGAATGGTTTTGCATCCAGCCTGCGCGGCGTCTCTTAGCAGAACGGTTTGGCGCGGGCGGTACACCATGTCGAACACGACGTGTTCAGGACGCAGGAGTTCCGGCGGCACGGGGCTGCGATTCTCATCGTGTCCATACATGCCAACGGGGGTGCCTTGAATGATGATATTGTGGGATGCCATAAGGCGCGGCAAGTCGTCGCCAAGGCTTCCCGTGCCGATGGCGACGGCGGTGTCGCGGTGCAGGTCGGCGGCCAGGGTGCCGACCTTTTCGGGCGACCTGCCGAGAATGGTGACGCATGCGGGCGCGGACTGCATGGCAATGGCGTAGGCCACGGCGCGCACGGCTCCGCCCGCCCCCAGAAAGAGAACGCGCCGCCCCTCCAACGCGATGCCGGCGGCGGCGAAGGCGCGCAGAGTTCCCGTGCCGTCCGTGACCGAACCCATGAGACGACCGGCCTCGTTTGTGACCGTATTGACGCAGCCGACGACGCGGGCCATGGAATCAATTTCATCGAGATGGGGCATGACGGCCATCTTGTGGGGGATGGTGACGC
>CAIJOU010000736.1 GCA_903822375.1 Candidatus Hydrogenedentota bacterium | reverse complement strand
TTCACCTGCGCCGCGCGCGGCAGCGTGCCCGACCCGGTCCAATAGCCGGGCGTCTCCTGATTGCTCTTCACCGGGTGCGTGGTGAAGCATGCCGCGCCGGGGCCCAGGGTGGCCTGCCAGATGTGCTGTTGGTCCCCGCCGTAGCCGCGCTTGTAGTCCTGCGCCGTGCTCAGCAGGTAGTCCGGCGTGCGGTAGGTGTAGATGTTCGCCTCCTCGCGCTGGTTGCGCTGCACATCGTGACGGCTTAACCAGACCGCGACGGGAAGCAGATGCAGTTGGTTCGCCGCCTCCATCAATCCCCGCTGGCGGGTGAAGGATTTGAAGAACTCATTCTCCCACCAGTGGTATGTGTCGAGCATGCGCATGCTCAGCCCAATGGTCGTCGGATGGGCATAGGCCTCCAGGGCAAAAAAGAGCATGCCGTCCTCAAGCCGGTCATAGTTCAATCCGTACTTCCCGGCATCGAGCAGCCGGATGCCGGCCCGCTGCTCGTTGACCATTTCGGGGCGTTTCGCGTCGTTGGCGATGTCATACAGCACCCGCGGCAGACGATACTGCGTGCTCAGCGCCAGGCAGGTCGCCGCCATGTCGCCCGAAGGATAGTGGTTGGTCCCAAAGAGCACTTTGAACGCGCCATTGGTGCCTTCACCACGGGACCATTTCTTGTCCATTTCATAGGTGCGCCCGTGGGTGCCGCAGAAACTGCCGCGAAAACTGTTCAGCGCCATGTCGGCGATGAGCAGGTCGGTCACCATCTTGGCGCGCTGACGGACCTCCTCGTCCTGGCAAAAATCCACCAGGTTCATCAGTGCCGTCAGGTCCTCCGTGTAGTACACGTTCGAGAGCCATTCACTGAACCCGGTCTGGTAGCGCAGATGCAGCCAGCGCAGGATGCGGTCCCGAAAAACGGGCATCCGCTCGCGTCCGGTCCTGCCCGTGTTCGTGAACACTGCGTCCGGGTACAGCTGCGCCGCCAGGTAGGCGGCCGAGGAGAACAGAATGTAATGGTTTTCCGACCAGGAGCACATCGAGTCGATGCCGGGTTCCTCGGGCCAGTACTTGAACCCGAGCACCGCCTCCTGCGCCTGCCGGCGCGCCGTGTCGCTCAGTAACGCACTGTCGCCGGCCGCGTACAGCAACCGAAGCACCCCGGCGAGTTGAAAGTCGGCACAGTCCCGGCGTGCGTTGATCACGTCCAGCGAATCGCCCCACATCGTCTCGTCAAAGGGCAGCCCTGACGCCACCCGCACCGCACCGCCAAAGGCTCCCTGGGCATCCCCGTGGCCGAGGGTGTATTCCAGATAGGCCTTCCGCCGCGCTTCATAGGAGTCGGCGAAGGGCACCTCTGCATAGGCATCCCTGCCGGGCGCATTCTCGATGTCCCATCGCCTGTGGTGCTTCTTCTTCCCCTGTGCCTGGCACAGGCCGGGCAGTGCAAGAACTAGCGCGAGGATGGGAATTATCAAAAGAAACCGAGGATAAGCATTCAGCATCGCCTTTGAGGGAAGTGAGCATTGTGGGATTGTCGGGGAATGCCGTTCCAAGTCCCCCTTTGAAGGGGGTGCCGCGAAGCGGCGGGGGATGTTGC
>CAIJOU010000735.1 GCA_903822375.1 Candidatus Hydrogenedentota bacterium | reverse complement strand
GTCGCTCAGCGCCAGGTCGGCGGCGGGCACCATGTGCACGCCCGGGACCTCAGAGGCCAGCCGCCGCTGCTGCTCGCGCAACCCGTCCCAGCGCGGCTCGGCCTCCCACGGCATGATGACCACCCGGCCGAGTTGGGCGGTGATGAAAATCATGTCCGGATTGTCGGAGTCGCGGCGGGTGCATTCGACGAAGCGTTTGAACCGGTCGTAGTAGGTGTCATAAATCTTGGGGTCGCCGTTCATGGCGTCGGACTCGCCCTGGTACCAGAGCATGCCGCGCACATGGCCGCCCGCGCGGACGATGCTGCGGACCATGTTGCCGTACAGACTGGCGTCGCCTTTGGACAGTAGGTCGGGGCTCCACTCGTCCAGCGATGTGCCGCCGAAGGCCGTGGGGATGAGCCCCTGCGGGATGCCCGTCTCCCTGGCAAGCCAGGAGGCAAAGAAGGTGTCGCAGCCCGCGCCGCCGGAGGGGTGTTCACCGGCGTGGCTCTGCCTGGCAGCCTCGATGATCTGCTCCTCTGATTTCATGCCGCCACGGCCGAGCAGGAGGTCCTTGATGGCCCGCGAGTCGGACTCCACCAGCCGGTGTGTCGGGGGGACGCCCGGCACCCAGACGCCGTCCATGCCGAGCATGTTGACCATCGGATCCGGCGTGAGCCATTCCTTTACGGGTGCCGATCCGCCCATGTTGGACTGGCCCGCGAGCACCCAGAGGTCGCCAACGAGGATGTTGTCGAACTTGGCCCGGGCGACGGGAACACCTTCGGCGTTGGTCGCCGTCACGTCGATGCAGTAGGGTCCGCCCGGCTTGAGCCCGGCGATATCGATGCCCGCCTGATCCTTGGCCATGGCTGCATCGGCCTTCTTCTCGCCGGAGGCAACAGGGCGACCGTAGCGGGTGACGCTGAACTTGATGAGCGCGCCTGCGGGCACGTCCATGCCGAGGGGCACAAAACAGGCTCCCGTGTTGTCCGCGCCGCGCTGGATGACCTGGTAGTCACCCGCCAGCGGCACCGCGTCGGCCGCGCCAAAGCTGGCCAGCGCCAGCACCAATGCCATCATCGTTGTCATGGTGTGTCTCCAGAGGGAATTGGGGTTACTAAACAGGCCCAAGGTCACCCTATCTCCATGAGCCTATCCAAGAATCAAATCAGATAAGAAGTACAAACGCAAAGCAGCAAAACACGCTGCACCCACTAAAACCGAAGTTAGAATAGCCTTCCTGACCAGACAGCATGAAATCCTTCGCCTGACCCGCTTGACCAACTTTCGAGAAGGTTCCTCTGCCCTTAACTGCACAATGTCGCTTGTCTGTGCCAGGATCATAACGGAGGATAAGACAACCGTACTCAAGAGGCAAATCCACATACAGAGTTCCATGTACCCTTTGCCCCACCAGATGTAGACTGCCGTAACACTGACGAACCCGTAAGAGAATAACCAATGGTGGCGAAACATCCTATACCACTTGACGCGGTCTGGGGAACCTGGCGTAATGAAGACCAAAGCTAAGCCAACTACTGTTACAGCCAGAAAGAGGTATTTCGCGCGAAAGTTTGTCGGGGAAAACACCAGCGATAAATCACTCGCGGTTACATCCCAGACAATACTTAGGAAGATCCCAAGAATGGTGCAACACAAAATCCACTCATCACTTTCCGGGCGAATTCTCTTTCTTCCCTCTCTTAGCGCAAGATACCCTGCGGGGCTAAGAGGCAGGAAGTGCGCAAGAACAACGATTGCGTTTAGTTTTGTCATGCTCCTTCGCCGGATCAGCCTAGTTGCATTCCGGCTCGAGCGGGCCGGCCAGTTCCTTGAGGAAGAAGAGGCGACCGGGCATGGTCGGCATGAAGGTGCTGGGAATCCACTGGGTGGGCTGGTGGTGCAGTGAGGCCCACAGGGACATGCCCTGCCACATCATGCCGCGCCCCAGCGCGCCGTCGGCGCCGCCAATGCAGCGGTCGGACTGGAGGAAGAGGCCGGGGCCGACCGTGTTGGCGCGGGTGGGGACGAGCGTGGTGCGGCTCTTGAAGCTGGTGATGGCGTTCTGCTCGACGGTCATGGGGCAGAGCATGGCCCCAAGCCGGTGCGTGTCGGCTTTCCATGCGGCGAGGGTCGAGTAATCCTCGGCGAAGTGGGGCTCCCAGAAGGCGATGTGGCAGGCGCGGCCGATGCCGTAAACCGTGACGAGCTTGGCACCCTTCTCCTTCAGCAGCTTGATTTGCGCGGCGTACTTGGGCAGCGCGGCGGCGGTGGCGAAATGGCGCTGCTTGGGCGGAACGGTAAGCTTGCCGAGCGGGCCGTAAAAGGCCTGCTCCATGGCGTTCTGGAACGCGCCGGGGTCATCGCCGGGCAGCGTGTTGCCCTCGGCATCAGTCCACTCGTCCATGTTGAACCCGT
This sequence comes from Candidatus Hydrogenedentota bacterium, assembly GCA_903822375.1. Classification (GTDB taxonomy): domain Bacteria; phylum Hydrogenedentota; class Hydrogenedentia; order Hydrogenedentales; family CAITNO01; genus CAITNO01. The sequence goes on along the minus strand of CAIJOU010000735.1, from coordinate 9,254 downwards.
GGACGTGCTTGCAGTCGACATTCCACGCCTTGAGGAAGAAGACGGCCCAGCGGTACATGCCCATGGGCCCGACGGGCAGGATAAAGGCGATCTGCTTCTTTTCCGCCTTGGCGTGGGCGATCTCCAGGGCGATTTCATGACCCATCATGGTGTCGAAATCGGCCAGCGTGTCGCAGGACACCGCCTCGAACTTCTTGTTCCACCACTCCTCGGGCTCGGTGATGGTCTCGGGCTTGCGCGCGCAGATTTCGTCCAGCTTGGCAAGGTCCCACCCCTTGGGGAAGAAACTCTCCAGCAGGGAACCGGCGATGGTGGTCATGAGATTGATGGGCATGAAAAAGTCCTCCGGGTTTGGCGCGCGGTGCGCCTCAGAATGGTTACAGTTTTTCCCGCACACTGCGCACCTTGTCGTCCATGGTCTGGAGACGGTCGGTGCGTGTGCCCAGTTTCAGGATGGTGGAGATGCGCGGCGCGCCCATTTCGTGGACGACCTCGTGGCAGCGTTTTACCGCCGCCATGACCGCGTCCCATTCGCCCTCGACGTTCGTGCCGTAGGCGTGCAGTTCGGTTTTCAGGCCGGCCTCGGCCAGCACCTTTTCGCAGGCCGCCACGTAGGGGGACAGCGAAGTCCCCGCATTGAGCGGAATAATGCACAGGTCGGCGATCACTTTCATGCCACAGTCTCCAGCGCGCGGATTCGGGCGCGCGGCGTTCATATTACTCCGGCGCGCAAAACATGTCCAGCGCGGCGATATTCCGTGGAATCCGCGCAATCGTTTAGCCCATCCTCTCTTGCTCTTGGTCTTAATCTTGCCCTTGCTCTATATTCTGTGCACCTTTCGAAGAAGAGAGCAAGAGCAAGATTAGGAGCAAGAGCAAGAAAAAAGCGGCGCCTTGCCCTACCCGGCGGACCGGGTCTCGCTGAAAATGCTGATTCGCCGCCAGCGCCCGCTTTCAAAACGACCCATGAGGCTGCCGCTCAGCACGATGATGTAAATCGTCGCGCCTATCCACGCGCCGTAGGTTTCGAGGCCCAAACCAAACCCGAGGAAACAGGACAGCGGCAGGCCGAATCCGTAGGCGATGAGCGCCGTCATCCACATCATCCAGCGGGTGTCGCCCGCGCCGCGCAGGGCGCCGATATAGGTGATGTTGGCCCCGTCGAAGGCCTGGAAAAGCGCCGCGAGCACGAGCAGCCGCGCGGCAAGCGGCACAATGTCCGGGTTGGCCGGGTTGAAGATGGCCTTGGCCAGGGTGCCGCCAAACACGGCGAAGACCAGCCCCATGCCGACCATGTAGCTTGCCGCGATCTTCAGCGTGGTGTGGGTGCGTGCATGGGCACGGTCCAGGTCGCCCCGGCCAATCCACTGGCCGACGATGGCTGAAATACCCATGTGCAGGCCGATTACCGGCATGAAGCAGAACTGGTTGAAACTGAGCGCCACCGTGTTTGCCGCCATCTGCACCGTGCCGAAGCGGCCGATGATAAAGGAAATCCAGATCCACCAGTTGGCCACGTCCAGGAACATGCACATGGCCGCGGGCACGCCCACGCGCACCAGTTCGCGGAAGCGGCGCGCGTCAAAGGCCCAGGTGGAGCGGGTGGCGTACTTCTTGTGAAACGGCCGCGAGAGGAACACGCCAAAGAGCAGGGCGGACTGCAGGAGCATGGCCAGCACGGTGGCGGTTGCCGAACCGGCGATGCCCATGGCCGGAAAACCGAAATGGCCGAAGATGAACGCATAGTTCAGCACAAGATTGGCCAGATTGCCGACGATGGCCGTGATCATGGGAATGCCGGACCGGTTCACCGCCTGGAAGAAGCCCGTGAACGCCGCCATGCACCCCACAAAGAGGTAGCCGACCAGGCGGACGCGAAAGAAGGTCAGTTCGAGCCCCGTCACCTCCGCCGTGTGTCCCATGGCATGAAACAGCGGGCCGGACAGCGGATAGAGAACCACCGCGAAAAGCACACCCGAGAAGGAGAGCCACAGCCCCTGCCAGCAGTAGCGCGAGCAGTCGGCATGTTCGTTGCGGCCAAAGCACTGCGCGGCAAAGGTGCCCACAATGCTCACCACACCCATGAACAGCGTGCTCAGCGTGTACGACGCGATGTCCGCCGAGGTGACCGCCGCCAGCGCGGCCTCGCTCACCCGGCCCACCATCACCCGGTCCACGAAACCCATCAGCGAATAGGAAAGCGTGCTCAGGATGATGGGCCCGGACATGGCCATCACCTCGCGCACCCCCTCCCAGCGGGGTTCTTCATTCAAAGGGACAACGGTGGACATAATGAAAGGGTGTTCCCGGAAAAGCAGTAAGGAGAAGAATTGGGTCTATTTTAGCATGTCCGCATGCGGGAAGGGCAGTGTTGTGTCTCGCGCGTCGGCAAGGTTCCCAAGAGACTTGACAAGGCATGGCGGCCACTTCTGTCCATGGAAACGCCGCCCTGGGTCCCTTCGGGGAAGAAGGCACTCTTCCGGAGCGCAGACTTTATCCTTTCATCCCTACAGCCCCGACTTGAGCACGGCGTCGCAGATCGGGCCGCGGGACTTGGCGCCCTTGAGCACGAGGTGCCCGTAGTTCTCCGTGCCCTTGAGCTTGCGCACGATCCAGTTGAGCGCGTTGTTCGACTCGTTCAGGTAGGGGTTGTCCACCTGGCGCGTGTCGCCCAGGCAGTAGCACTTTACGTTTTCACCCATGCGGGTGAGCAGGGACCGGATTTCCATGCGGGAGAGGTTCTGCGTCTCGTCGATGATGACCACGGCATTCTCGATGTTCATGCCGCGGATGAACGCCAGCGGCAGGATCTCGAACTTGTCGGGGTCGAACTTGGAATGGTCCACCGCGTTCTTGTCGAAGATGCGCTCGACCGGACGCAACTGGTGCAGTTTGCTGACCAGCGCCCGCATGTAGCGGATGTAGGGCTCCATCTTTTCGTCCACATCGCCGGGAAGGTAGCCCATCTTCGCGCCAATCTCCACCATCGGCTTGACGATGTAGATTTTGTCATAGAGCTTGCGCTGCAGCACGAGGAAGAAGGCCGACGCGAGGGCAAGGAAGCTCTTGCCGTAGCCCGCATCGCTCTGCAGCGTCACCAAATCCAGATGGTCGTCGAGCAGCAGTTCGAAGGCGAGGTTCTGGTAGATGCTGCGCGGCTTCACCTTCCACACCTCGTGGGTGTACTCGATCACCTTGTCGCCCTGCGATGAATGGTACATCGGATGACCGTCGACCCATTGAAATGAATTGGGAAGGGGCTCCTCGCCGGCCTCCACGAAACCCGTGTACAGTTGTGAATCTGACTGGAAGGGATGAGAACTCTTGTACTCCTGGCTCTGCACACCGCCCATGCGCGCGATGATCTGGAGGATGCGGTCGTTGGTGACCAGGATGGGGTCGGTCAGGGTGGACTGGCGTATTTCGCGCAGGATCGCCATGTCGCCCGTGTCGACGCGGGCCTCGTCCTCGGGGCGCCGCAGCAGGGTGATCTTGTCGAGATTCTGAAAGATGCCGTCCACGGCGGCGGCGACCAAATGGCCCAGGCGCGGGTCGCGCTTCAGTTTGTCCAGTTCGAGGATCACGTGCAACGGGATGGCCACCCCGTTCTCCTCGCCGTTGCGTAGCACCGTGATGCAGTTGGGGTCCTCAAGAAGCGCGTTGGTGTCGAGCACGTAGTTCTTCTTCATCAGAATCCTCCGGCGGTCGGGGGGAAGCCGAACGCCATTGCGTGCCTTACTGTAAAACGCCTGGAAAGGTGCAAAGGGAGGACGGTTCCTCACGCGGGCGGCGGATGCGCCCGCGCCGGCAGGATCGATGCGTGTGGCATCGCGGCATGCAACCGGGGAGGCTACTCCTTTTTGAACTCGGTGATCGCCTCTTCGTTGAACACGGCCTGCATGATGGTCGTGCGGCCGTTGGTCGTGAACACAATGTGGACCTTGCCGTCCTTCGCCTGAATCGCGAAGGGATAGGCATAATCGTTGTCGCCGCCGGCAATGTCGCGGCGGAACGGCCAGGTCTTGCCGCTGTCGCGGCTCACCGCCACGGTCAGGGGCGTGCGGTCGTTCATGTTGTCGTTGAAGACGAACAGCAGATCGCCGTTTTGCAGCTTGATCAGGCCCACCGCCGCGTTGGGGTTCTTAAACTCGGTCTTGACGCCCTCGGACCAGGTCTTGCCGCCATCGTGCGACTCGGAGCGAAGCGTCCAGCCGTCGGTCGTCGGCAGGAAGCTGCCGCCCCGGCGCAGGAAGCAGAACAGGTCACTGTCGGTCAACTGCACCACCTCGGGCTGGAGATTGCCCTGGGCTGATTTGATGCGCGTGGATTCGGACCATTCGTTGGTGGAGGGTTTGAAGCGCAGAAAGTAGCTCTTGGTGTCTTCGCTGGTGCGCTCGCGGTCGTTGCCCTTTTCCGAATACACCGGCAGCAGGTAGTCGCCGTCCTTCAGCACGATGGGCGGTCCCTGCACCATGCTCCCCTCCTCGTAGGCAACCATGAAGGAGTCGGACCAGGTTTGCGCGCCGTCTTTGGAAATCTTCGCCTTGATGTGCGAATTGCTCCAGGTATCGCCCTTGCGGTTGTTGTAAAACAGCCATACCAGTCCGTCCGGCGCCTGCCAGACAACGGGATTCCCCTCACCCTCAAAGGGCGTGTCGGCGATGACAGCCGGGTATGACCATACTCCCGTGCCTGGGCGGAGAGGCACCGGCTGCCCAGCCACTTGGGGATGCTGCTCCAGTTCGGGGATGAAACGCGATCCATAGACGGCCGTCTCGTTGCTGTACTCGTTGGCCCCGCCGTAATAGGCGATGTAGAAATCGCCGTTGTCGAGTTGGGTGATGGAGGCGGGGTGCTTGTAGGGGCCGGGATGTTCCTGTCCGAAGACCCGGTAGGTCTCGATGTTCTGCTCGAACTTGGGAAGAATGAGTTCCCCCCACGCCATGCCGCACATTGCTGCCAAACCAACCGCAACTACTACCCGACGTAACAGCATTGTCGTCCTTTCCCTGGTGGCGGTGTTGCCCGCCGCTTCTTCCAATACCTTACTCGAACCGAAGGTACACGTCAATATCCACGATATGAGGAGCGCGCTTTGGTCCATGACACAAGATATGGTCGAGGGTGAATTGTTGGAAAGGCCGCCTTGGTAGTCCGGATTTCGCCGGAATCCCGGCTATTTGCCCGCGAAGCGCTGCTGGACGATGCCGATTTGGACTTGGCAGATGGCCATGGCCAGCGCATCGGCGGCGTCGTCGGGTTTGGGAAGGGCGTCAAGGGAGAGCAGCCGTTTGACCATTTCCTGCACCTGCCGCTTGTCGGCGTGGCCGTAGCCGACCACGGCCGTTTTGGCCTCCGTGGGGCTGAACTCGCCCACGGGCAGCCCGGCTTGCGCCGCGGCCAGCACGAGCACCCCGCGTGCCTGCGCCACCTGGATGCCGTTGGTCACATTCTGCACGAAAAAGAGCCGCTCCACGGCGACGGCGTCGGGCTTAAACAGTTCGAGGAGGCGCGAGGCCTCCTCGAAGATGAATTTCAGTCTGTCGGCAAAATGCCACTTGGACGGGGTCGCTATGACGCCGTGCGCCACGTGCGTCAGCCGGCTGCCGCGGCTGTCGACCACGCCGTAACCCGTGGTGGCCGTGCCGGGATCAAAGCCGAGCGCGCGCATGGCTAGTCGCCCATCGCCTCCTCCATGTCCTCGTCGCTGATGTCGGCGTTGGTGAACACGTTCTGCACGTCCTCATTCTCCTCAAGCGCATCGATCAGCTTGAGCAGGTTGCCCACCGACTTCTTTTCCACCGTATGGGTGGTCTTGGGGATCATCTTGAGCGCGATCTCCTCCGGCTTGACCCCCATCTTCTCCAGCGCCTCGGCAACCACGTGAAGCTGGCCCGGCTCCGTGGCAATCTCGTGCACGTCGCCCGAGCTGTCCACGTCGTCCGCGCCCGCCTCAATTGCCTTTTCCAGCATGTCGTCGTCGCTCAGACCCTCTTTGGGGACCGTGATGATGCCGCGCGGGTCGAAATTCCACGCCACCGCGTTGGCTGCGGCCATGGTGCCGCCCGCCTTGGTGATCAGGTGGCGCACTTCGGCGATCGTGCGGTTCTTGTTGTCTGTGAGCACGTCCACGAGGATGCCCACGCCGCCGGGGCCGTAGCCCTCGTAGCGGATTTCTTCGTAGGTCACGCCCTCAATGTCGCCCGTGCCCTTCTTGATGGCCCGTTCGATGTTTTCGCGGGGCATGTTGTTCGCACGGCAGGCGATCAGCACCGAGCGCAGGCGCGGGTTGCCGCTCGGGTCGGCGCCGCCGAGGCGGGCCGAAATGGTGATTTCTTTCGCCAGGCCCGAGAAAATCTTGCCGCGTTTGGCGTCAGCGGCGCCTTTTTTGCGCTTGATGGTGCTCCATTTGGAATGGCCGGACATGGATGCCTTCTCCCTGTTGAATTGCAAGAATACCGGGCACGCATACGCCCGGACCGGACTCATAAGTATATCAAAGGAACCGCATGACGCGCAATCCGTTGCGCGAACGAGCGTTGCGCTGACAAACCGCTTGTTTCCCCCTTGCCCCCAGCGCATGGGTCTTCCTGTGTTCCGGATTGTTCCCCGCTGGATTCCGATAAGAAACGCCTTGGCACGCCGTTACCAATGTGGCGGGGCAGGGGTTCTGTCCGTTCTTCCGCTATGGCACCGCGAGCTTGATGTAGTCGTTGTAGACCGCGGAGTAGTTGTTCGCCCCGTCGAGGTACTGCACGCGCACGGTGTGGTAGCCCAGACCCGCCGGCAGGGTGTACTTATGGGACGCTTCCGGGGACGTCCAGTAGGACCAGTGCGTGCCGTCGTCGCTGAAACGCATACGCGTCACGCCTGCTCCTGTGCCGTCCGCCCAGGTCAATCCCAACGTGATTGACCTGGTCTTCGTGGTAGCGGCGCCGCCGTTGATGATGATGGTTCCGGTCGGTGCCGTCGTGTCCAACAGAATATAGTCGCTGAAGACGGCCGACCTTTTGCTCAGTTTGTCCTGATACTGCACGCGCACCGTCTTGCGCCCGTCACCGCGCGGCAGCGTATGGCTACGGGTTGCCGCCACGGGCTCCCACGTGGTCCAGTGGGAGCCGTCGTCGCTGAAACGCATCCTGGCCATGCCCCCGCCGTCACCACCCGCCCAAGCAAGCGCCAATGTTACCACCGGGTTGTTCGTTACCGGGCGGTTGTTGTTGATAAGGATACTGCCGGTGATGGGCGAGGCATATCCGTGGTACACATGCACCCGCCCCGCGTACGACTGGCCGTTGCTGTAGTGGGGCGCGCCGACGATAATATCATCATACCCGTCGCCGTTCACGTCCCCCGCCATGGACACGGAACTCCCAAAGTAGGCGTTTGCCTGGCCGCCGTCCGCCGTCCATGCCGGCGTGGCCGAGAGCCTCGACGCGGAACCGTGGTACACAAACACCCGGCCCGCTTTGGCCAGGCCATTGTCGTAACCCCATGCGCGGACAATGACGTCGCTGTACCCGTCCCCGTTCACGTCCCCCGCTGTGGCGCAACCCCCAAAGTAGGCGTTGGGCTGGTCGCCGTCCGCCGTCCAATTCGGCGTAGCGGAAAGTCCCGAAGCAGAACCGTGGTATACAAACACCCGGCCTTGCGAACCATCGTAACCGCTCGCGCCGACAATGACATCGCTGTACCCATCCCCATTCACATCCCCTGCAGTGGATACGGAAACCCCAAAATAGCCGTTGGGCTGGTCGCCGTCCGCCGTCCAATTAGGCGTAGCGGAAAGTCCGGAGGCCGAGCCGTAATACACATAGGCCCGACCTTCGCTCTGGCTGCTGCCGTGAAGGCGCGCTCCGATGATGACATCACTGTACCCATCCCCGTTTACGTCGCCCGCCGTGGAAACACTATCTCCAAAAAATTCTACTTGTTTGCCGTACGCCCACCAGTTTGCCGTGGCGGAAAGCCCCGACGCCGACCCGTAATACACGAAAACCCTGCCCGATCCCGAGCTCACGCCATAGCCGTAATCTGGTGCGCCGATGATGACATCGCTGTAGCCGTCACCGTTCACATCCCCCGCCGTGGATACGGGATATCCAATTCTGACGCCTACCTTCGGGTCACCGTTCAGCGTCCAGCTCGCCGCCGCGGGCAGACCTGTCGCAGAGCCATAGTACACGCAGACCCTCCCGCCGCCGTCATAACCCGACGCACCCACGATGACATCGCTGTAGCCGTCGCCGTTCACATCCCCCGCCGTGGAAACAGAACATCCAAAGTAAGCGTGATCCTGGTCACCTTCCGCTATCCATTCGGCACTGGTCGTCAGCGGGTCGATCATGAGCGGGAAGGCCGCTCCGTCTGCGCTCGTCCGCAGTTCAATCACGTTCCCGTCCGTCACCGTCATCGTCGCCGCAAGCGGTCTGCCGATGGCGTCCGACACGCGGAATTTGCCGTAGCGCATCACGCGCACGCCGCCCGGGCTCGTGAACTCCACTGTCTGCCCGTCCTGCATCATGTTTGCCGATACATCACCGCGCACCGCCATGCGCAACACCATTTCTCCGCCAGCCTCAGGCGCTTGGTAGATGGTGAAGCCCTGCTCAAGGCCGGTGGCGCTATTCACGTACCACTCGGCCAGTTCATCGCGCTCAAAGGTGATCCGGTTGCCGTCCACGCAGGTGTCATGTGGCGGGGTCGGCGCGGTTATTCTTTCCGCACCGCCGAACTCGACCAATTCAAGACCCCACGTCCAATCCCCAACGCCCTCCGTGCGGCGGACGACCCGCGGACCGGCCGTGGTGAAGTAGGTGCGCAGACCCTGCGCACGATTCGGCGCCTGCCATGCCGCGCCCAGTCCGTCCAACGCGGCATGGTCCTGCCAGGTAATGTTGTACTCCGACTGGGCAATGTCCTTCTGGACATTGGACCACCAGTCCTTGGGCACCTCCGCCCCCGGATTGGACGGCGCAGACAAAGCCGCCTTCGCCGCTACTCTTGGCTGTCCCGTCGTCGCCGCGCAGGCAAGTAAAACCAGTCCTGCCACGAAGACACACGTTCCCAAGCTGATGGTTGAATGCTGGACCATGACAACACTCCTCTCCCGATGTGCGGCATGGACAAATACTGCCCGCCCCCGCCACGGTTCCAGTGCGCGAATGACGACGAAGCACTATGGAATACAAAGACAAATCTAGCACAGACCATATATTTTGTAAAGAGAAAACATTGTGTGCATAGCCTGAACC
>CAIJOU010000734.1 GCA_903822375.1 Candidatus Hydrogenedentota bacterium | reverse complement strand
GGACGGGGAAGATGTTTGCCATGGAGCATTGGGACGTGGTGCCCGACATTCTCAGCATGTCCAAGGGAATCACAAGCGGCTATGTGCCCCTGGGCGCAACCATTGTGCGCAAACACATCGGCGATTTCTTCAAGGAACACTTCTTCTCGCACGGCGCGACCTATGCCGGCCATGCGCTCGGATGCGCCGCCGCGCTGGCCGTGATTCCCATCTACGAGACGGACGGACTCATCGAGAATTCGCGGGTGCTCGGCGGGTATCTGCTGGAACGGGCAAGGGAGCTTCAGGACAAACACCCGAGCATCGGCGATGTCCGCGGTCTGGGACTGTTTGTCGGCTTGGAACTGGTCAAGAACAGGGAAACCCGGGAGCCGCTGCTGGGCGTGGATGCCAAACTTCGGCGCGAACCTAATGCCAAGACGGCGCTGGCACAACGTCTCGCAGAACTGGGGATGATGGCGGTTACGGCCAACCCAAGCAACGTGGTAGCGCTCGCGCCGCCGCTCATCGTGACCAGGGATGAGATCGATGAGGGTATCGCCATCATGGACAAGGCGCTTGAAGTAGCTGACGCCTATGTCGAAAACTAGGAGACCGGCCATGTGGACATTCACGCTTCCCACCAAGATACAGTTCGGCGTCGGCGTCTCCCGAAACTGCGCGCAGGTGGTGCGCGACTATGGCAGCAGGCCCGTGGTCGTCACGGGAAAAACGTTGATAAAGACGGACCGGGTCCGCGGGATTCTCGCGGAACTGGGGCATGTGCCGGTCTTCGCCGAGGTGACACCAAATCCCACGGTGCACCAGGTGGACGCGCTCGCCCGCCTGATTCGCGAAGAGCGCTGTGACGCTGTTGTCGCCATCGGCGGCGGCAGCCCTCTGGACTGTGCCAAGGCGGCATCGGCGCTGGCCCCCGCCAATGAAAGCGGCATCAGCGCCTTTCTCACGGGCGGCAGGCATCTCGGCCCGGAGCATCTTCCTTTGATTGCCATGCCCACGACCTCGGGCACCGGCTCTGAAGTTACCCCCATTGCTGTCCTCGACGACCCCGACACCGGCGCCAAGGCGCCGCTGGCGGGAGCCGCCCTGTATCCGGTGCACGCACTGGTTGACCCTGAACTGACGCTGAGCCTGCCCCGGTTCACCACCGCCGCAACGGCGCTGGACGCATTGAGCCATGCGCTTGAGGGGTACTGGTCGAAGAACCACCAGCCCATCTGTGACCTTGCGGCCATTGAGGCGGCCCGGCGCATCTTCGCCAGTTTCGAACGCGTGTGTGAAGCGCCGGACGATCTGCGGGCCCGGACGGAATTGTCCTATGCGGCGCTGCTGGCCGGCATGGCGTTCCAGTTGCCCAAGAATGCCATGGTCCACGCCTGCTCGTTTCCGCTGTCCACGCGGTACCATCTGGCCCACGGCGCGGCCTGCGCGTTTACGCTCGAATTTGCGGTGCAGTTCAACGCGCCCGCGCTCGGCGAGCGCTTTTCCGATCTCGCCCGTGCCTGCGGCTTCTCCTCGGCGGCGGAAATGGCGGCGCGCATTCACGCGTTCAAACGCCTCGGCGGCCTGCCCTGCACCCTGGCCGACGCGGACATACCGGTGGACGCGATTCCCGACCTGGTTCATGCCAGTTTCCACCCGCTCATGAACAACAATCCGCGCGAGGTCACCAAAGAGGACCTCGGCCGGATGTACGGTGGTCTGTCGTAATCCGGCCGAGGCGAATGGGACCGATCTGGTCAGGATCGGATTGGGAGGGCAGGGTTAGACTCGGTCGAGTTGGGTCTCCTGCGGTGTGTGCGCATGCCCGGCAATCAGGCTGGTGCCGGCGGATACGGCCGACGGTCGGGGCGGTTTGCGAAGTTTCAGCCACGACCAGACCGGCTCAAAGTTGCCGTTCCACACTTCCGAAATCTCGACGCGGTGAATGGACACGCAGTCGTGGCAGCGTTCGCCCTCCTTGCCGGTGATTTCACGAAGGCGCTTGCTCTTCAGCAGTTCTGCAAAGGGCGTCTCTCGAATGTTGCCGATGGGCCGGGTTCCCCAGTGCATGCAGTCGACGACGTCGCCGTTGGCCTCCACGGGCAGCATGAACTTGGGCCAGTGGCACCGGTAGACAGGCGGCCCGACACGCAGCATGTCCAGGTAGGTATGTGAGTTGAGAATCGGGTAACCCTTGCGTTTCAGGTCGCCGACGGTGGCAAACGCGTTGGCCAGTTGCTCACGTGAGGGCGCGTAATCCGAGAGGTTGATCCCCGTCTCGGTCGTGGCGGCATCCTCCCGCAAGCCGTTGAACACGACGAGCGCGCCAAGTTCAGCCATCAGTTCGGCCATGGCTCGAAGGGCGGTCTCGGCTACGTTCGCCTTCTGCAGGGTGTAGACGAAAATGATCTGCTTGCTCGGGGCGCGCCTCCGCAGTTCTCTTGTCGACTCCACGATGCGGTCAAAGAGCCCTTTGATGCCGCGAATCCCGTCATGCACGCTGGAAGGGTGGTCCAGCGAGATGCAGATCCGGTCCAGATGGCGCACAATGACGTCCATCTTGCGGTCAAGCAGGAAGCCGTTCGTCACCGCGTGGGTCATCAGGCCAAGCTGGCTGGCGTGGCCGAGGATTTCGTCAAAGTCAGGGTGCAGCAGCGGTTCCCCGCCCCACATGGAAACGCCGACAAAACCGGCGCGCTTCGCGTCCTCGTACAGTTGCTTGATGGCGTCCGTCGGAAGTTGGTCGGCCGGGTTGTAGAATTCCGGTTTCCACGCGCAAAAGCCGCAGCGCGCGTTGCAGCGCGCCGTCACCGCGTGCACGAGGTATACGGGGGGGCGCCAGCCCAGTCGTGCGCCCACCACGCGGCGGGCCACCGTAAGTGCGTTCGGTCGTCTGTTCATTACTGCGTTAACCTCCTGCTGCATTCCGCGGACTTTTCCTGACGTGGCCTCACGAGTCGAGCGCCGTGCCGACGATGGTGAAGAAACTGGCAATGGCACTGTTCGCGGGGGCCGGGCCCTTTTCCTGATACTTCAAGAACTCAACGTGACCGTCCAGGTACAGGTAGTTGCAGCCGCCGGGAAGGTGGTTGAAGGTGCCAATCTTCGTGCCCGTTGCGATGTTGTCGCCCATGATCCATATGGAGCTTTGCGCCTTCGCCGAGGACGCAGCGTTGTTGATGTCCGTGATGAGAAAGCGTTCAATGCCTTCTCGCAGGCGGTACAGGGTGGTTCCGCCGGCATTGCCCAGTCCGGCGTCCACGCTCACGTCCGCGTCGAGTTTGGCGGCCTGCTCCGGCGTTGCGGAGCCAATCCACGGGAGTACCAACGGAACCAGCGGGGTAATCAACTGTGCGGGGCCTGTATAGTCGAGCACCGTCGCGACGGGGTCGTCATAGTCGGCCTGGTCAACCAGGAAGCCGGTGTAGTTGTAGTTGATTTCGATAAGCGTGTTGCCGCGCCCCGTCCCAAGACCGGACTGGGCCAGCCGCTTGCACGGCGTACCGAACTCCTGTTTGCTCGTAGCTGCGTTGATGAGTGGTTTGCCGCCGTGCGAGGAGGCCGACGGGCAAAAGATGATATTGGGGTCCGTCAGGTATTCCGGGTAAACCGAACTCACACGGGGGCCGGTCGACAACTGTCCAACCTTTCCAGTCGGCACCCCGGTGTCGCAGTCAACCACAACGTCTGTGGTGGCATGAATCGGGGGAAGCTTTCCACCCCCCGTCTCGTTGGCGTACATCTTGTAGATGATTCCCCACTGCTTGAGATTGTTCTGGCAACTGGCGCGCCGCGCCGCCTCACGGGCACGCGCCAACGCCGGTAGCAAAATAGCCGCCAGAATGCCAATAATGGCAATGACAACCAGCAACTCTATAAGAGTGAAACCGTTCCTTTTCATGTGTCTTTCCTTTCTTGCCTGGCTAACCAGCGGCAAATAAGTACGAGAGCGCCAAACAAAACAATTCCGATAAGCATGCTCGTATATTATCATCCTAAAGATTAGAATGTCAAGCGTGATTTATATGTATTAGCTGATCAAACCCTAGGTCGCTTCCTGATGACGTGCTCGGCCAATCTTAGCCAACCTCTTTGCGTACTCCTGTCAGCGGAGAGAGGGGTTGTTCTACCCGTAAAGAGAGAGGCGTCTTGCCCTCTTTCGAAAACAACTTGGAGCATGTTGCTGGGGGGGGGGGGACAACGAGGACCAATGGGACGAAATCGGACTGCACCGAAACAATAGATCCAAATCTCGATTATGTATATAATCAATACTTTGTGCGGAATAGGTCACGCCGACGGCAAGAGGTGACCTTCTGCTTTCCGAAGAGTCGAACCGACCAGAAGCGGGGAAAAGATGGACGCTCGGGAAAAGGAAAACGGTACAGTCTACGAGGCCAATCTGGCTGGCCTGCTCGGAGAGGCAGGTGTGATGATACTGGCGGGCGTTCTGATGGCGTTGCTGAGCCAAAGAGCTCCCATGATGCGGTCACTTCTGGCCGTTCTTCTAGCGGTGCGTTTCGCCATGCTCCATCGGCGGGGTGATGTAATCGTGTTTCTCATCGGAGCGGTTTTGGGTGGAGGCAATGATTTGACGATGGTGTGCTGGAACGTTTGCCATTACAACGCGCCAACCCCGTTGCCCGTTCCGTTCCCCGACTGGATGATTCTGGTCTGGGGCGAAGTGTTCCTGTTCTTTCGTCGCCTGATGCGCTTTGGACCTTTTCTGGAACCGGCAGACGGCGCAGTGCCCGGGACGGATTGGGCACTGCTATTGGACTTGGCCATCCTGGTCCCCCTGAAGGTCGTCTTGTTTCGCTATTCCGCCACGCCTTGGAGTGTCGGCACCCTTCTCGGGAGCGCGCTACTTGTGCGTTACCTCGTCATTGCCCCACCGCTCCACGAACGGCGCCTCCTCCTCGTCATCCTAATACTGGGCCCCGCCTACGAATTTGCGCTCATCGCGAGCGGCCTGTACGTGTACGAACATGGCTCCGTTTTGGGCATGCCCGTGTGGCTCATGGCCTATTGGGTGTATGTGTTTCGCGTGCTCAAGACCCTTGACGACCGTTTGGAACGTCACCTTGCGGGATAGGCTCACCGTTTCCGGCACACTGCTGGTTGCACTGTGCTAATCCCGGCTAAACAGGCCCAGAAAATGAACTATGTCCGTCACTCCGCCGTGAAGTCCGATGTTTCCCGATGCAAACGCCACCGCCGGGCTGGTCTTCTTTAGCACAATGCGTTTCCACGTTTTGGCCGTGATGGTGATGCTCAGATCCGGGTCGTTGACGGTCCGCTTGCGGACCTCCGCGACACCCCTCCGCACATGCACCGTATACTCTTCGTTGACGTCGGTGAAGTGAAAGACAATGCGCAGGTCGGTGACGCGCGCT
>CAIJOU010000733.1 GCA_903822375.1 Candidatus Hydrogenedentota bacterium | reverse complement strand
TGATCGATGGTCTGGTTGGCGCCGCAACGCTGCAATTCCGGCGGACGGTCCGCGGTCAAAATGACCAGCGGCGTGCGGCCCGTCGAGGCCTCCACCACGGCGGGCCAGTAGTTTGCGGCGGCGCTGCCCGAAGTGCATACCAGCACGGCCGGCCGACCGGCCGCCTTGGCCCAGCCCAGTGCCAGAAAGGCCGCGCCGCGCTCGTCAAAATGCTGCGTCTGCCGCGCATCGGGATGCCGGGCCACCGCGAGTGCAAGGGGCGTGCTGCGCGAACCGGGCGACACCACAAAACCGCACGCACCCAGCCGGACCAGTTCGTCGACCAGTATGTCCGCCCACGCCTGATTGTTCATGCCGTGTCATGCCTTTCGTCCGCAGATATGCCGCGGCTGAGTCCCACGGCGCGCAGAAAATTCTCCATCTTCGTCTCAATCTCGTTCCACTCGTCGCCGGCGTCGGACCCCGGCACGATGCCCGCGCCGTTGTAGACGGCCAGTTCGTTGCCGCGCACCTGCCCCGAGCGGATACCCACACAGAATTCCGCCCCTGCCGCCGACACCCAGCCCACGGGCCCGGCATAGGTGCCCCGGTCAAAGGGCTCCTCGCGGTCAATGAAAGCCAGCGCGCGGTCCGTGGGCGTGCCGCCCACCGCAGGCGTCGGATGCAGCGTGGCCAGAATATCCGCGTCGGCAATGCCGTCGCGCAGTTGTCCCTCGAAACGCGTCGCCAGATGGCGGCAGTGGCGCAGGCTCAGCAACGACGGCGCATCGTCCTCCCGCGTGTCACTGCACAGCCGGGAGAAATGTCCGCGCAGCGCCTCCACCACCAGGGCATGCTCGCGCCGGTCCTTGGCGCTGTCCAACAGCGCCCTGCCCAGGGCGGCATCCTCCCCGGGGTCCGATGCGCGCGGGCGCGTGCCGGCGATGGCTTCACTGTAGAGGCGCGCGCCCTGGCGCAGCAGCAGCCGTTCCGGCGACGCACCCAGAAAGGCACGGCCCGGCGATGGATGAAAACAAAACAGGAAGGCATTCTCCGTCTGCCGCGCCAGCGCGCACAGCACGGTGACCGGGTCGAAAGGTGCCGCGGCGGTGAAGCAGGTCTCCCGTGCAAGCACCACCTTGCCCAGTTCCCCGCGCTCAAACGCTTCCGCGGCATGGCCAAGCATCGCAAACCAGCCCGCGCGGTCCGGCCGGTCCTCCCGCCGAATGACCTGCGGCAGCGGTTCCGTCATCCCCCCGTCGGCAAACACCAACTTCTCAGACAACAGTTCGCGGGCGCGCTCGATGACTTCCTCAGGACTTTGACCGGAAGGTGCGTACAAATTCACGGCAAGCCGCACACCCTTGCTGTCGCGGCAGACCTCCACCAGCGGTGCCACAAAACGATAGGCCACAAACTCACGCCATCGCCCCCCGGGCGTTCGGGTGGGTTCAAAGCGAAAACCGCCGTAATAGCGCGGCTGTTCCTCTCCGGCGGGCAACCGGTGACGAATCTCGTCCAGCACTGCATGCGGCTCCGGCGGCACCCGGCTGGGCGACAGCACATCCGCCTCCCCCACGCCCGCCATCTCAAGACCGTCATCGCGATCACGCCAGTAATACTGCGTCATGCCGCGCTGCGCCGAAAGCCACGCCAGGGGGTCAAGAGACGGAAAATTGGCCTCCACGCGCACCATGGTACCCGGCGCGCCGGGAAGCCGCGCGGGTAGTGCGTTTGCCAACTCAGTGACAGCTTCTTGATGTTGTTTCAAAACGGTCAAACCCGTTCCGCCCGTTCACGGCTCTCTTGCTGGACCCAAGACCCCGGACCCTACCCCCGCCTCAGTCGTCATGCCCGCCCCCGCGCTTGAGCTGCAAATGCTGAATGGCATCGGCGATGTTCGCCGGAATGCCCAGCAGAGATACATCGACCCCCTCCGTCCCGGCGGTGGCGATTTCGACGCGGCGGATGCCCAACAAGCGCTCCCATACCGTCGCCTGCACGTCAATGCTACGGATGTCTTTCACGGCGATTTGGCGCGTGTCGATGCTCAAAAGGCCGTGGCGGGTGACGATGTGCGCCGAAGTGACCGTGTAGTGTCGGCTGTACATGTGCAGAAGCGCCTTGCCCAGGAAGATGAGTCCCACGCCAAAGACCGGCAGGAGCACGATGCCAAGACTCCACATGCCCAACTGCTCGCGGCACACCGGCCGCCCTTCCCAATGAAACTCTCCGCCCGGCATTGCCGGCGCGACGGGGTCCACGGCCGCCGCCGCAGTCACCCTAAACTTGGCCCCGCAGGACTCGCAGTAGATTTCGCGGCCCGACCGGGTCTCATCCACGGGCTGGTGCGCGCCGCAATACGGACACGTGGAATCAATCATTGGGAATTCTCCCTGTGCCGCGGGGATGCGGGTTAATAAAATGGCGGAGGGTGCGGGACTCGAACTCGCAAGACCGAAGTCGCCGGTTTTCAAGAAGCGCCACCGCCGCTAAATCACTGAAACACTGAGAGATATGTATAGCAACATCTTACGGGCAAAAGCAAGGAATTCGGAATGTCTGCGAAGCGCGGGGGAATGGACCGGAGAGCAGGCGGCATCCTCCAACCGCGCCCACGAAGTGATGCGGCGCAACGAAACACCCGAGCGGGCACATCCAGTCCGAAAGCGACAGGACGGACAAGAAATGGACCGGAACGGCCTTACGGATGCCGCGGAGAGGTAGGGACGCCGCCTCAGTAGAAGTAGGGATCGACCTTCTCCTCGAGTACCCACGGCGGGTTCGGCACCAGGGGTCCAATCGGTCTGCCTGCGCCAAGACCCGCAAGATCCACTGCCCGACCTCGGAGTGCTCGTTCAGGTTCGGGACCCTCGGGGACAGCAGCACCGGCTTGGTCCCCGTGCACTCAAGGACGCCCCGCATGGGCGGGAACTTCGTGTCGCGGTCCAACAGCAGGTATGGACCTTCGGCCCCACGTACCACTTTGAAACCCATCCGATGGCCGTGCTCATGGCATGGGTCTTTCTTGCGGGACTCACGCAGTTTGGTAACGGTTGCCGCGCTCGCAGGATGCCTCGGGTGCAAACTGGCACGCATGGCAGCACGCGCCATGAATGCCGCGGCCAAGGGTGGCGTTTTCAATCAAGGAGAAATCCTGTTGGACATGCAGGGATGAGTTTTCAGGAAAGACAAGTGATCCTCTATCGGGAAACAGCAGCGGACAGATGCTCGATAGCGTCACCGAGACGTTGGCGGACCTGTTGGTATGGGGCCGGCTCTCGCTCGAAGTGCTGAAGGTCGGTTCCAAGGGAGCGGGCGGCATCGCGAGTCGCGGCTGCTTCGGAAAAGAGGTCCGCCGGGACTCCTTTCTCTTGAGCGCGCGCGATGAGTTGATCGAGCAGCACGAGATACTCGTAGTCTTCCTCGCCATCCCGCATTACTTCCAGGCGGATGCTCGACAAGGGATCGCCCGGTGTGGGTCCTGGATACATGGAGAACCCGTCACCGTCTGGCTGGGGCATGGGTATATCGGGCGCGTCGTCAGGCGGAACTCTGTCCTTGGCCCATCGGATGTCGCGCGGCCATTCATAGTTGAAGCCTGTCCAGACATTGAGACCCCAATAGAGGATGCCCTGCACGCCGTGACACCATGTTTGCCAGAATAGGGCGCGGTGTTCGGTGGCTCGCTGCCGCAAGAAGAAATTGGCATACGGCTCTTGGGGGCCGCAACAGACGTACCACCAATATTCGCCCCCCTCAGACTTTAAGGCATCGCGCCACGCCGCGTCGAGACTGGGTGTCAGAGGACACGGGATACGGAGAAACGGACGCGCCTCGTTCGACGGCGCCGTCAAGAGCAACTTCAGTTCGGGGAAGGCGGTGTGGACTTCGCGGTAAATGTTGAGAGCGTCGGGTTCGCTGGTTTCATCGCGCAGCTGCACATAGTGCAGGTTGAAAATGCCGCGTTGTTTGTAGTGATCTTGGAGTATCCGAAGACTCTGTTTCAGACGGTCGAGATGCGTTGTCGAGCCAAGCGGGGCCTGCGTGTCCGCGAACCAGTTTCCGTAGTGATGCGATTGCGTCAGGTGCAATGTACTGGCGCCGCCCGACACCATGTGATCGAGATACTGGTCCCACTTGGCAAAGTCGGGGCTGGGGTTTGGAACGCCACTCTTGGGATTCGCGACATCTTGGCCGACCTCAAGCAGCGGCACGGTTCTCCCCTCATAGACATCGATGGGACACAGCCGATGTGCGAGAGCCAGATCGATCCACTTCAGATAATCTTCAAACTTTACCTCATCAAGGTGATAGAACCGGTTGATCTGGTCGCGAAACATCCAAAAACTGGAGCGGAGGGAGAACTGATGCGGGATGGCAAAGTCCCAGACGTTAACGGAAATTGGGATTCGCAGCGGATCGCCAGCGTCCGCGCACAGGAGGACATGTCCCTCGTAGAGTCCTTTCGGAGTGTCATCGGGGATATGGAAGGAGATCCACACGGGTTGGTTCTCGCCCGGCTTTAGATCGGGTATTGGCCCGGCCAACAAGGGGTCGGGAAAGAGACGGGGGAAATCCCCACTGGTACGCACATAGCCGATGGCGTTTATGGTTGCGTTGGACGCGGCAATGCGCCCTCGTGTCCCTACGAGGTCTGAGACCGAAACCTGCACCTTCGAGACGCATCCCGGCAGCGGAGAAAGGACTATCTGAAATCCTTCGTGTTCATTACGCGCCGCGTACAAGACGGCCGGGACGGGAGGGTCTGCCACGACTTGCCCCGCGGTCAGGTTCGCATGGCCGATCTTCTCGAGGTTCGATGCGACACGGAGAATACATCCTATTTCCTTGCCGAACTTTCCGGACGTCGCCCATTTGTCGAGACAGTTCTGCATTGGTGCGACTGTGTCCGCGAAACCATTTTCGTGTTGTGCGAGGACCTCTTGCTCAAACCGAGAAAACACTCCTGCCTCCAGGGGCTTGCCCGCGAGGACCTGAAAGAGGCCATCGCAGCGCCGCTCGAACCGCGAAGCGTCGTCACGCTCGACGAAAGGTTTCAGCTCGTCCGGAACGGAGGCACCGGCCAACAGGCCGCGTTGGGCCTTCACATGGTCTAACGCCGTCTCGACAAACGCGCGTTGATGTTGACGCATGAGGTCCCATTTTTCCAGTGGACCCCGTTCCGGGCCAAGCGCACCGCCTGCGGGAAGAGCGTTGACAATGCGCGCCTGTAGCCAGCGCTTCGCGCCGGTGTTGTGCAGCTGCAACCCGATCCACAGGCGGCCATCCCAGTCCTGTGGCGCGTATTGTTTCGGGTCAATCGTGATGCGTTGCGGCGTGGGCTTTGCCTCCATCAAATTCCCGCGCATGATGTACCGGCCCGCCTGCCCTACCCCATACAAAGGCAGATTGGCTTTGCGGGATTCCTGAATCAGTCCGAGACCGAAATAGGAGCGTTCAATCCAACCGTCGGTTCGCCCATAATCCAAGGAAAAGGCGGCTATCGAGAAGATGTCGTGGACCCCATAGTCGCCGCTGCCTGACACCTCCAATTCAAGCACGTTGCGCCATTCGGTTTGAAATGCCGGAAAGCAGCAACCCCAAGGGGTGACGGCGGAGGATTCACAATACAACTCGATCCGGTCAGGCATTACGAGCGCGAGATCGTCGTCGTTGTACCGCTCCTCAATTACTTGGAGGATCGGTATTTCGGTTTTCTCCTGAGCCCACGAGCCCATCGTGGCCGTAGATGCAAAGAAGAATAGTATTCCCAAGCGGACACAAAAGAAGCGAATGCATTTCACGAGTGCAACCTCCGATGTTACGGCTTGGTGCCGCCACAATACACGTAAGGTCAAAATATTCATCCGTGGCCCAAACCGGCGCAAATGAAGCGCTTGACTCGGGAAATCGCGCTGATTTTGGA
>CAIJOU010000732.1 GCA_903822375.1 Candidatus Hydrogenedentota bacterium | reverse complement strand
TGGTTGATAACACCGCCCGCAGCGCAAAGCCTTCCCCGGGAAACGCCGTCCTGCCGGGCGGTTTTCGCCGCGACAGGCGCGGATGGGTGGGACATCCTGGTTGGGCCCGCCTTCGTGCTACCATGCAGCACACCTATGGGAGATCTGGTCATGGGCATGCTTGCCGCTTTGTCGACGTTGCTGCTGTTTGCCGCCCCGGACACGCAACTGGAGACCACCGCAACCGCGGTGGTTGTGCACTGCCGCGGGGAGGCGCTGTCCGTGCCGCTGGCCTGTCCCGCCGTGGAACTCGTCGGCGCGGCCGAGCCCTTGGGCGGGCAGGCCCCGGTAAAGACCGAGGGCGACCTGAACACCGGGGGAACGCTGAAGGTCGCCTATGCCCCGACCCCGCTTTCCGGCGGCGGCACGATGGAGGCGGAATTGGCGCTGGCCTGGTCGCCGGAAGAACAGGTACTGCGCAAAATGCTGCGCCTTCGTTTTACCGGCACGAAGACGCCCAAAAAGATAGACGAAATCACGCTGGATACTTTTGATGCCGCGCCGGTGCAGGAATTCCGTCCGGGGCCGCCGCAGAGCTATCCCGTGTTCATCAAGGGGTTCTTCCTCGGCGTGGAATTCCCCGTTGCCTCGACGCGCGTCAAGGACGGCAAGGTGATCATCGCCTCCAAGCCGAAGTGCGAGGTCGCGCCGGACACCTGGTATGAGAGCCGCAAGGCCGTGTACGGTCCGGCGGGTGCCGGGCAGGAAGTGCTCGCATTTCATCGGTACATTGAGGCGCACCGGCCCGCGCCGAAGGGGCTGCATTTCAACTACAACTCCTGGTGGACCTCGCCCGTTCCCTTCACCGAGGCGGACATCCTCGGCCTGATGAAGCAGTTTGAGGACAATCTCTATAAGAAGAACGGCGTCGCGCTGGACTCGTTCACCATCGACATGGGCTGGTCCGACCCGATGGGCGTATGGGACATCGACAAGAAACTGTTCCCCGACGGGTTCGCCAAGATCCAGGCGGGCGCCGAGGCGATGGGCGGCCACCTGGGCCTGTGGTGCTCGCCGTCATCCTGCTATCCGCCCGCGGTGGACCCGCAATGGGCGCTCGACCACGGCTATGAGAGCTTCAAGGTGCCGGGCAGTGACGTGCGCCTGCTCAGTCTGGCCGGGGAGAAGTACCAGAGCAAATACGCCTCGTCCATTGGCGGCATCGCGAAGCAGTACCGTCTGGGCCAGATAAAACTCGACGGGCTGAACCCGGGTGGCGCGAATTACATGGCGGGCCAGTGGACGTCCGACGCGACGGCGGCGGGCGCGTGCGCCGCCTTCGACGCGATGCGCGCGGGCAGTCCCGAGGCATGGCTGGAGGCCACGTACAGCGCCTATGCCAGCCCGTGGTGGCTGTTCCACGTGAACTCCGTCATCGGCTGTTTCGGTGACGACTCGCCGCACGGGCGCGTGCCCTGCCCGGTCTACCGCGAGAGCTACACGACCGGCCGCGACTACTTCAACCTGCAGGGTGCCGACCGGCTGCCCTCGCCCATTCCGGCGCAGGAGATTCTCGGCGTCATCCACCAGAGCGACGAGCCGTTTATGAACGACGCCGTCACCACCATCCTGCGCGGCCATGCCTTTGTGCCGCTGTACGTGAACCCCAAGTTCATGAACGACGAGCGCTGGACCATGCTCGCCGGGCTAATCAAGTGGTCGCGCGCCAACGCGGAACTGCTGACCGCGCCGAACACGCTACCGCTGCGTCCCGCGACGTGGCTGAAGGAAGGCATCCCCTGGCTGTCCTTCACCGCGCCCATGCCGCGCGACCCTTACGGCTATGCGCATTGGAGCGAAGAAAAGGGGCTCGTGTTGCTGCGTAATCCCTGGGCGGCGCCACAAAATCTTACGGTGAAGATTGACCTGGCTGTGAAGGGACCGGTCCATGCCATCAGTCTCTATCCCGAAGCGCGCGTCTACGGCGATGCGCTGTATGCCGGTCAGACCGTCGATATCCCACTCGCTCCCTATGAGACCGTCGTGTTCTCGTTCGCTACGGGAGAGGCGCCACAGGGACTGCCCAAGGCGGCGGACTGCGTGAACAGCGCTCTTGCCAACACGGCGTCCAATTCCAGCACCGCAGTGCGCAGCGTGGTCTACGATGAAATCCCCCAGCCTTTCGGCACGGACTACACTTCGCTCGCCCCCGCGTCCGGCAAAGCCGTGGAGATCGACGCCGACTTCCAAATCAACACGGGGAGCGCCCGTCCTTCCCGCGAAGGCGGGAACACCCCCGCCGGCTCTTCTTCTCGCGTGCGGCTGCTGGCCCTCTTCGAGGGCAAGACCGTGCCCGAAGCCTCGGGCACGCTCCAAGTGAACGGCAAGGACGTTCCGTTGCGCGCGATTCGTTCAGACGCCGGTTTTACGGCCACAGGCATCACCGCGCCGGAATGCTGGCAGTTCCTGGAAGGCGTGCTTCCCGAAGGCGGCGGCAATGTCTCCCTGCGCGCGAGCACGCAGGACCCCGACGCCACCGTGTCGGTCTGGCTGCTCGCCGACAAGCCCGGCCACGGCACGCCCGCACTGCCCAATGCGCTGCCGTCACCCGAATGGATTTCGCTCGACAGCATATGCATGCTCAACCAGCAGCCTGCTTCAGGCGCTAGCAAAGAAGTGCACAAGACCGCGCCCATCGAGAAGATCGACGGCGTGTTCCTCGACACCATCGAGCCCGTCTCCGTCAAGCAGGGCTTCGGCGAACTCAAGAAGAACCGCAGCGTGTGGGACAAGGACATCATGGTCGGCGGGCAGCATTTCCGCCGCGGCCTGGGCACCCACGCCAACAGCGAGATCGTCTACACCCTCGACGGCAAGTACCGCAGCTTCCAGGCAATGGCCGGACCCGACATGGCCACCAACGGTTCCATGGGCTTCGCGGTGTTTGTGGACGGGCAGAAGCGTTGGGAGTCGGGCCGGATGGTGCGCGGCGACGCGGCAAAGCGCGTCGAAGTGGACCTGACAGGCGCCAAAGAACTGCGCCTCATGGTTGACGACGGCGGCGACAGCATCGGCGGTGACCACGCCGACTGGGCGGATGCGCGGCTGCTGAAGTAGGGTGGCCGAAGCGAAGCGCACCGCACCGCTCCGGACATGAACGCGAAGTGCAACATAGCAAGCACACTTCCCACTGAATTGTTGTAACTCATTATTTCACATAAGTTTACATGCCTTTAGACAGGGGGTCTAAAAACAAGTCTTGACATAATCTTGAGGCCCGTGGTACGTTTCTACACGTAGGTTCACTTAACATCCGCTTAGAACGGCACGGGAGACACGACGATGAAACGTAACACGAACAGCGCGAAGATGGCAAAGGGTGCGGAACTCGACGTTCACAGCGACCCGGACAAGCCGGTCGGTCTGTACAGGCAGGGCAAGTCCTATTACTGGCGGCGGCAGATGCCCGATGGCTCCTACCCCGCCATCCCTCTCGAAACAACCATCTACGCCGTCGCCAAGAAACTTGCCCAAGACCACAACATGCGCTATGACCTGATTAAGGCGGGGCATGCCGCATCGGTCACCAAGACGTACACGTTCGAACAGGCAGTCGAAGAGTGGTACTCGGTCTGCACCGTTGGCCGCAAGGGCAAACGCGCCCCCCGCACCATGCAGACCTACGGCGACCGTTTCATGGTGTTTGCCAACAAGATGAAAGCCATGGGCATCCTGACCCTTTCGGGCGTCACGGCCATGGCCGTCCACAAAGCCTACTCCGCTGACGCTGGGGTGTACTGCAACCGGACCCTGCTCCAGAACTACCACGAAGGCTGCGTCATGGTCTGGCGTGAAATGATGCGCGTGGGCATGGTCAACCACAACCCGTTCGAAGGTCTCATCCGCATCAAGGTCGCGACAGAGGACAAGCTGAAGACACGCTACTTGCAGTGGAAGGACGTGGTTGCTCTGCTCAACAAGGCGAAGGAAGAGGGCGGTCGCGATCTGTACCTGTTCACGTGCCTCGCTGCCTTCGGCGGTCTGCGCCATGCCGAAATCCTTCGTGCCCGTTGGGGTCACGTGAATTGGGACAACGGCAGTCTGTGGGTGGACGGCAAGAAGACCAAGAAGTCGGCCGATGACATCGACCTCTACCAGCAC
>CAIJOU010000731.1 GCA_903822375.1 Candidatus Hydrogenedentota bacterium | reverse complement strand
CGTGGCGGAGAACCGTGCCCGGTCCTGGCAGATTCCGGCGCCCGCCGAGGCGGCCCCGGGCGCGGAAGCGGTGTTCACTTACGACCTCGTCCAAGCCAAACCAAGTCGTGACACACCCGACCGGCCGCCGCTGCTGCCGTTCATAGCACTGACCCTACTGCCCGAGTCAATTGATAAAGACACATCCTACTAGATTGTCTTCAAGGGTATCGCCGTCAAGTATTACGATCCCGACCAGGTCGATTACGGTTTTTTCGCACCGGAAAGTATCGCGGCAGGCACGGACGTCGATTTCAAAATAGCGCGTCTACCCGACGCTATGAACGCGTGCGCCATCGAACTGGCGAAAGTGGAGCCGGAAGGCCGCTATTCGCCCGTGCTCTGGCGCGAGTCTTTTTCGCCCATGGTCTTTCAGGCACCGTCAGCAGATGATCATGCATACCATCTCGCATCCATGATGCCCGCAGGTCTGCCCAAGGGCCGTTATGCCGTGCGGCTGGTCTGCGGCCCGAAGCGGCTGGCCGAGTGCAGCACCGAAGTGAGCGGCGGGCAGGAGGCCAAACCCAACTTTGCCGCTGCCGAGCGGGGCGCATGGAAGGACTGCCCGACTGTATTACTCGACAAGGAGCCCTTCTGCTGGGACGGCTATTCCTCCTACGAATATCAGCCGGGCAATGTGACCGAGTTCGGCCGTTCGGGTGTGAACCTCATGTGCATTCCCATCGACGCGGGACGCCATGTGCATCACCATGCCGCGCGGCCCGTGCTGCTCGCGCCGGACACCTACGATTTCGGCCAGTTGGAGGAGCGCGTGACGTTCTCGCTGCAGGCCAATCCCAACGCCAAACTGTTTCTGCGCGTGTCCCTGGCGCCGCCCCTCTTCTGGCTGCAGGCGCACCCCGATGCGCGCGCCATGATTCGCACGGACCAGGGCGACCTGCCCCACGAGGAAACCGTCGCGCCGCAGGTGTCGCACGCCTCCGGGAAGTGGCGTGAAGACGAGGCGAAATGGCTCCGCCATTTGATCGAGTACTGCCGCCAACAACCCTGGGGTGCGCGCCTGATGGGGGTGTGGCTGACCAGCGGCGTTACGGAGGAATGGTTCGCCTGGGGTTCGAACGACGGGCTGTGGTCGGATTATAACCCGGAAATGCGGGAGGCCTTTCGCAATTGGCAGCAGGCGCGCGGCTGGGAGCCGCACGACATTCCCGACCCGGCCGTGCGCGACCGCAAGGACTGCGACATCTATCCCGACGATGCGAACGGCCGCGTCGCGGCCGCCTATGCACGCTTTGCCTCGGAACAGACGGCCGACACCATTGCTCACTTTGCTCGTGTGGTCAAAGAGGTTTCGGACAGGCAACTATTGGTGGGCGTGTTCTACGGCTACCTGTTCCAACTGGCGGGAGAACCGCGCCAGAGCACGGGCAACCACTATGCGCTGCGTCCGTTGCTCGACAATCCCGACGTGGACCTTTTCTCCGGCATTCCGCTGCTCAACTATCGCACGCTGCGCGACGGTTTCGACTCGTGGGTCGTGCCCAACGAGAGCCTTCGGGCCGCGGGCAAACTCTACTGTAATGAGAACGATCTGTTTTCCTGGCTGCACCCGATACTCTGGCACACCGACTACGACCCGACCGACCCGCGGGCCGGCGCCATATCCATGCATCGCCGCGTCTTCGCCGACGACATCATCCATGGCGGCCAGCGCCAGTGGTTCAGCCTTATGACGAGCTGGCATCACGACGAGGCATTGCAGCAGGAATTCTCCCGACTGATAGCACTGCACCAGCGGCTGATGCACTGTGAGCGCGCGCCCATCGAGCAGGTCGCCTTCGTCGTTGATGACAGCTCCTTCGCCTGGGTGCCGCCTGCTGCCAAACGGGGCCTGCTGGACGTGACGGAGCTTTACAAGCAGTGTTCCCGCACGGGCGCGGCGGTGGGGGCGTGGATGCTGTCCGACTTGGACAAACTGCCCGACCGCGTGCGCTTTGTCGTGGTCACCCAGGCGCATGCGCCCGCGCCGGAGGACCTGGAAAAGCTGCGCCGCATGATAGGACAGGGGGGGCGCACCATTCTCATCGTTGGTCCGGCCGGGTTGGTGAACACAAGATCCGGCGCATGGGACCGGGCGGCAACCGCCACACTGACCGGGTTGCCGATCGTCATCGACGACGCTCCATCAGCGGGCAAGACTTTCTGGGCCGACACGGCCGCTGTTCACCCTGCAGGGAGCCCAGCTTCCGTGGGAAGTCCCGCCTCCTCCGTCATTCCCGCGAATGCGGGAATCCATGCTGAGAATACTGTGGTGAACCGCGACTGGGGTAACCTGTCGCCCCGCGCCCGATTGGAGGGCGGTCCCGCGCCGTTGTTGCGTTATGCCGACGATGCGGTGGCCGGGGCGGAGCGGGACCTGCCCAATGGTGGCCGGCTCATATGGTGCGGCATGCCGCCCCTTTCGCCCGAGGTCCTGCGCGGCTGGATGGAGCGCGCCGGAATCCATTGCACCGCCCCCGTGGGCTGCGTTGTGCAGGCATCCGAGGAACTGACCTCCGTCACCGCAGACGCGCCCGGCGACATTGTCTTGAAATGGCCGGAGACAGTAAGCATTGAAGACGTTTTTGACGGGTGGACCGGCGAGGGCAAGGACATTAGCTGTCCCTTCAAAGCCGGACAGACCCGCCTCTTCCAAGTGCGGCATTGATCGCAGGGTGTGCGCAGTTTCGCAAAGCGGAACGTAGCGCACCAATCCGCAGGGGGACTGGCATCCTGTTCCCGCCAAGAGCCTGACCTTTTCAACACCCACCCCGCCCGGGAACAGGTGCCTGTACCCGAGCCGCAACACACTGCAATCTGTAGGGTGTGCACAGTCCCGCACCGCGGGACGGAGCGCACCAATCCGCTATAGGTCGGCGTTGTTCTTCGCCGCCAGCGTTACGGTCACCGTATTGTTGAGCACGGTGGCGTTCGGCACGAGGTGGCGCTTGCCGTCGGCCTCCAGCGTGGTGTAGCGCAGGTCGGTGCCGGTCACTCTTCCCTCGAACCCGGCCACGGCGATCGTGTCACCCGTCGCGAAGGGGCGGTGCAGCAGGATCATGACGCCGGAGATCGCGTTGGACAGGGCGTCCTTGAGCGCAAAGCCGAGCGCGAACCCGGTCAGGCCGAGACCGGCGACCATGGGGACGATGTCAAAGCCGGCGGTGCCCAGCGCGCAGACGATACCGAAGCCCAGGATGCCCACGTAGGCGACACGGTCCAGCAGTTCCCAGACACTGCTCCGCGCCTGGTCGCGCAGGATAAGCCGTGCAAACGCCGAGCGCGAGAGGTGTCCCGCAAAGACGAAGCCCGTCATGATCAGTGCGGCCCGAAAGATCAGCGAAAACCAGCTCAGCATGGCGCATGTCTCCTGTTGAATCCCGATAAAGGCTACGGGTGTCAGGATACAGCATTCGACGGATGGGGGCAAGGCCGATTGGCGGGATAGAGGTATCCCCGTTCATCGAAGCCCGTCGTCTTGGAAGACTACCGAATCAGGAGCACGGGGCAGGGGGCGCGGTGGAGGGTTTGGGCGGTGGTGCTGCCCACGATGAGTTCGCGCAGTTTGGTGTGGCCGAAGGCGCCCATGATGATGAGGGTGGCACCGCAGTCGGCGGCGTGGGCGGCGATTTGTTCGCCCGGCTTTCCGGTGCGGGTCTCGTATTCAACGTGGAGTTCGTGGGACTGGAGATAGCTGCGCGCCTCGTCGAGGAGCGGTTGTGGTTCGTCGGACACGACGAGCAGGCGCAGGGGCATTTGCCATTCGGCGGCAACTTCGACGGCCGTGCGCAGTGCGTTTCGCGCGTGGGCCGAGCCGTCGTACGCGGCGAGGCAACAGCCGCCGCTCGGTTCTGCGGCGCCGGTGACGAGCACCGGCACGGACGCGTGCCGGGCCACACTTTCGGTGGTGGAGCCGACAAACTCCTCTACGCGCGCGCCGTGATGGGTTATACGGCCAAGCACGACCAAGTCGGTCAGTTCAGCCTGCTCGACGATGACGAGCGGCACCACCCCCGCCGCCAGTGATGTCTCACAGGTCACACCGGAGCCGGCGCACTCGACCTCGAGTGCCGCGAGTGCCACCCGGCCGCGGTCCTCCAAGACGGCCGCAATGCCGTCCGGATAGTTGAGAAAGGGCGGCGTGCCGGTGCCGGTGGCAATGTCGCGGACGAAGGGGCTCTCCACCAGCCGCACGTCGACCACATTCAGGCCGATAACGTGCGCCTTGAACCGGGAGGCCAGCGCGACGGCGTAACTCACGCCCCGTGCGGCCGCATCGCCGCCGTTGGTGGGCACCAAAATGCGCTTAATCATGCATCGTCCCTCCTGCGCCGGGGTGACCCTCTGTGATCACCGCGGCTGGATCGGACCTTGTCAAGCTCTTGCGCCGTTTGAGGCGAGTTCGCCGAAGGCGCGGAGAATCGACAGGCCATCGGCTTGGCTCTTCTCCGGGTGAAACTGCACGGCAAACAGGTTGCCGCGGCCGACCATGGCCGCAAACGGCTTTCCATATTCGCAGCGCGCGAGGATGACAGCGTCATCCTCGGGTTGGGCGTAGTAGCTGTGCACGAAATAGGCGTAGGGCGCATTGCTCACGCCTTTCAGCAGCGGATTGTCAACGCCGGGCGTCGGGATGAGCTTGTTCCAGCCCATGTGCGGCACCTTCAGACCCGTCTCGCGGGCTTCGGGAAAGCGCACCACGCGGCCCGCAATCAGACCCAGTCCGGGACTGTCGAGACTTTCCTCGCTGCCGTCGAAGAGCAGTTGCAGTCCGACGCAGATGCCCAGAAAGGGACGGCCGCTCAGCGCCGCCGCCTTTACCGGCTCCACCAGTCCGCGATCCGCGAGGCCCTGGTAGCAGTCGCCAAAGGCGCCCACGCCGGGCAGCACCACGCCGTCGGCTTTTTCCAGCAGGCGGGGATCGTCCGAGATCTCCGCTTCATATCCCACCCGGGCAAGCCCCTTCTGCACACTTCGCAGGTTGCCCAGTCCGTAATCCACAATGACTATCATTTTTCAAACATACCTTTGGTTGACGGCACCGACTGCACCCGCGGGTCAATGGTCAGGGACTGGCGCAGCGCGCGGCCCAGCGCCTTGAACATCGCCTCGATACAGTGGTGAAGATTCTTTCCATACCGCAGATCCACATGCACCGTCATGCGACTCTGCACCGTGAAGGCGCGCAGGAACTCTTCGGCCAGCTCCGCATCGAACTCACCCAGCCGCGCCTTGGGCAGGTCGGCCGAAAACACAAGAAACGGGCGGCCGCTGAAGTCCACCGTGACTTCCACCAACGCCTCGTCCATCGGGACCACGGCGTGGCCGTAACGGGTCAGGCCTTTGGGCTCGCCCACGGCCTGGAGAAAGGCGCGGCCCATACAGATGCCCACATCCTCAACGGTGTGGTGCGGGTCAATGTTCAAATCGCCCTCGGCCTTGACTTCAAGGTCGAAGAGCCCGTGCCGGGCCACATGGTCGAGCATGTGGTCAAAGAATCCCACTCCGGTGCCAATGGTTCCCGTCCCGGTGCCGTCAAGATTGACGGTGACGCTGATGCGGGTCTCTTTGGTCTCGCGTGAGATATTGGCGGTGCGCATGATTTTTCCTCGGTGCGCCGGGGCGTTCTAGCGGCCGACCACAAGCCGGTCCGCGAGGAAACGGGGAAGTTTCGCATCGAGAACGCGCCTTGCGGCCTGTTCCACCGGATACGCCACCCGGAGCAGTTCAAACGTGTTCAAGTCAGTGTCCAGCAGGCCAAACGACGCGCGCGGGTCATCGTCGCGCGGCTGGCCCACCGAGCCGGGATTGACGAAAAAGAGATCTTTGTCCCCAAGGTGGAAGCGGCTTTCACAGTCCACCTCGTAGGAACCGTCCGTGGACAGAATTGCCGGCGTGTGGGTGTGGCCCACGAAGCACAGCCGACAGTTCTGCTCTTCTAGAAACACCGTATAGGGAATCACGTCTTCCCAGGAAAACAGGTACGTGTTGTGGTTCCTCGGCGCGCCGTGAACGGCGACGAAGTCCCCAAAGTTGAGCGCGTCCGGCAGGCCGCGCAGCCATTCGAGCGAATCTTCATTGAGTTGGTCGCGCGTCCAGATGGCCGCCGTCAGCGCGATGGGGTTGAAGCCCCAAGGCTCCTCCAGACCGCAGGCCACGGCGTCATGATTGCCCAGAACCGTCAGAATGTCGCGTTCGGCCATGATTGCCACGCACTCATTCGGATTGGCATTGTAGCCCACGACGTCGCCCAGGCATACAATCGTATCCACCCCCACCCCGTCGATGCGGGCCAATGTCGCCTTCAACGCGTCTATATTCGCATGAAGGTCGGAAATTATGGCGTAACGCAAAGGCACCTCCGGCTCGGCGATACCGTTCCTGTCATGCCGTCGCAAACCATGGCGGCAAAACGCCGCTGGGGCGTCCCACCATTTTGACACCAAGTCTGGGCGGCGCTGTGAGTTAGAGTGTCTTACAAGCGGGCAGGGCAAGCAAAGAACCGTGACCTCACCCGGCAAAAACTTTACACTTTTGTCCTGCTCTATGGCAACAAGGCCATTTTGCCCTTTCGAACGGTACCGAATCAAGCGAAATCCGTTCTTGCAAAAGAACTTGCGCAAGGGGCTTGACAAGCCGCGTAAAGTATATTATCATACCGTTAGATTGCGAACAGTTAAATTACGTCTATTTATGGGCAATGGACATGCAGCAGTGCATGCTGTATAAATAGGGCGTGGTTGAGATTCGGACGGGCACCAAGGTGCCCAAGGAGACAGCCATGGAAATTCTGGGGTTTCTGATTGTAGTTGAATTGGTTGTGGCGCTCGTCCTGCTGACCAATCTGAAGAACAATCTGCAGGACGACATGTCGCACATGCTGTTGGGGTGGAAACGCCTGGAGGACCTTCTGGAGAAGATTCTCAAGAAAGGGGAGGAGCTCGGCCTTTCCCCGCCTGTAGTTAAAGAGACGACGGAGACGGCATCGGCGGTGGCTCAGGAACAGCCGCCTGCGGAAGTCTGGTCGTCTTCAGGGCAGCAAGTTTTGACCTCGGGCCAGGTCCTCGGCCCGTCTTCGATGGTTCCGCGAGAGATAGAAGTTCCGCCCGCTTACCCGGCGGAAGAGGAGGAGGATCAGGAACTCGAAGTGCCGCTGGAATGCCTGACGGGGGATGCCGCTCCCCTGGCAGCGCTTCTGGAGGAGTCACGCGGGACACCCGCGGCTGAAGACATTTCTCCGGCAATTCCCGAAATTCCGGTCCGCCTGGAAAGGCCGCTTGCGCCGCCCCCGCTGCCTTCGGAAACTCTTGCCAGACAGACCGTGGCATCCGGGGCGTCCGGCAAGCCCGAAGAGAAGGGCTTTTTCGAAAAGTTTGAAATCGAGATCCAGTGGGAGAAACTGCTGGGTTTCCATGCGATTGCGTGGACCGGCATTGCCATGGTGCTGGTCGGCGGCGGCTTCTTCCTGAAACTGGCCATTGACAAGGGATGGCTGACACCGTCCGGGCGCGTGGCGCTGTGGACGGCCGTTTCGGTCGCCGGCCTTGTTTTCGGCGAACTTGCCTTCCGTGCGAACTACAAAGTGCTGTTCAAGGCGCTGACG
>CAIJOU010000730.1 GCA_903822375.1 Candidatus Hydrogenedentota bacterium | reverse complement strand
GGCGCGGCATTCTCGTTTGTCCGCTACGGGCCAATCAGGCATGCCCGTCCGCCCCCTTTGGGGCCAAGCAGGCATCCACGCCGCGCCGCTCCCGGAGGGGCCTTCAATAGTAGCCACGGGTGACCGCAGGGAACCCGTGGATCCGCGACCCCCGCGCCGCGTCCCCAACGGGGGCGAACACAGGGAACCCGAGCCGGCAGGTATGCCGGCGCTCCAATTGTGTGACCCCTTCGGGGCCAAGCAGGCCAGTTTCTCCTACCCCGCCGCGGCAATGAAGGTCAATTCTCCTTTTGGGGATTCCCAGCGCAGGCCGGACCCGTCGGGGAGGAGCGTGGCGCCGGCGGTGGGGTTAACGGACAACAGGCGCAGGCCATTGGGAAGTCGCGTGTGCAGCATGAGTGCGGTAGCGGATGTCTGGTTGACGGGCGTCTCTTTGGGGAGGGTGACTTTTCCCTGCAGCATCTGTTTGGCGGGATCGTAGACCATTTCCCAAGAGACGTCGCCGAAGTGGGTTGACGCGTTCTGGATGCCGATGGGCTTGTTCGTCGCGAACCAGTGCCGCGGCACGCCGCGGCCCAGGTGTAGTTCGTTGCCGTCTTCCATGACCAGACTGTCGCGCAGTTCGCGAACGACGGCCACCGGCGTCCACAGGTGCTGGCGATCCCCGGTGCATTCCTTGGCGCCCGGCTCGGGCGCGCGCTCCTCGCACCAGGTCACGAGCGGCGTGGCGTGGTTGAGCGTGGCGTAGAACAGCGCGGCGGCCTCGTCGCCCTCGTTGCGGGCGAGATGCGCCTCGGCAAGATTGTCCAGCGCGATAGCCACCCACAGGCCCTTGGGCAGCCAGCCCGTGTTAATCGGGAGCCCGCCGGGACTCATATGCGCACGAAGTTGTTTGATGGTACCGGTGACCAGTTCGTGATCGGCGGGCAGCGTGCCGCAGGGCTGCAGTGCGTTGAGCGCGCCCCAGCGGCTGCCGCAGGTCTTGCCGGCCACGCCGGGAATCCACGCGTAACCGTCTTCCTTGATGCAACCGGCGGTGAGTGTCTGCATCAGGTCGGCATTGGCGGTCTCATAGATCTTCTTCAATTCGACGGCCTCTTCCGTCCTGCCCAGAATCAGCGCCGTTTCCATGGCGCAGCGGTCGGCATAGGTGGCCCACATGTTGTGCGGCAGAAACACTCCGTACAGGTCGTCGCCGTCCTTGAGCCCGCAATCGCCCATGCCGCGAGGCATGAGGCCGTAGGTGAGCGGACGGCCGCCGTCGGCGGCCATGACGCGGGTGCGGGCGCGCTGCTTTTCCTGCCAGCGCGAACTGGCGAGCATGCGCGGGTAGACCGACTCCAGCCAGGCACGGTCGCCGGTGTTTCGGTAGTGCTCCATCACGGTCCATGATTTGAAGCCCGACATGGCCCACATCAGGTGGCCCCATCCGGTGGGGTCGTTCCAGTCACCGTCGTCACCCTGTATGCCAAGACAGCCGATAAAGCCGTATTCGGCCTCCTTGTGCAAGCCCAACTGGTCCAGGACAACGGCAGCGATCGCCGCCTCGCCGGCATTGGGCGCGCGGTAACCGTCGGTGCCGGGCGTGCCCATGATAAAACCGGCGGCCACGGGCTCGCGCATGATGAAGAAATCGCCGAGACAGGCGTAGAACGCGTTCTTCACGCCCTCGTCGGGCAGTATCAGCCGCGAAGCGCGGCCCAGCAGTGCGCGCCAGTCCGCTTTGGCCTGGTCGGCCTCGGCCTGCCAGTCCTTAGCGCGCAGTGCGGGCAGGTCGGCGGCATTGGCGCGGTAGGGCCGCACGATCCAGGCAACCTTTTCTTCGCCGGGCGCAAGTTCCCAGGTCGGACACAGCGTGGTGGCGTTGCTGACGGCGTAGGTCTGGGCGCCGGTGCCGAAGACGATCACGCGGTCGGCGCGTTCACCCCAACCCGCCAGCAGAACATCCTTGTCCTTGTCGGCGTCAACGTAACCGGGGTTGTAGCCGAAAAAGCCGCGCTGCGATTCGCAGACCAGGCGAAACGTGTGCTTCGCCGCACCCGTGTTGGACAGCGTCACACGAACCAACGCCGCGGGGACCGCGCCGGTCACTTCGAGCCGCACGGACCCTTCGGGGTCGGTGTAACTGTTGTCGAGCACGGGCAGAAACCCTTCGGCGCGCGTCCAGGCACTCTTCGCCAGCGGCTTGCCGTCGATTTGCGGCGTAATGCGCACGCCCCAGACCGCCTGCGGCGTCATGAACGCGGCAAGGGGATAGGTGGTAAGGTTCTCATAGGTCCAACCCAGGCGCAGATTGCCGGGCTCGCAGTCGAGCAGCGTCTTGTCCCCGCTCTCCGGCGGCGCGACCGTCATCCGGTGCGGCGTGGCAAAAGCATACGAGAAGTCCACCGCCGGGTCCTGCGCAGAACAGGACAACGCCGTCATGAAGGCGATAACGAATATGACTCCGCACGCGAAATACCGCATTGGCTTAATCCTTCTGTTGGTTCCCGAGGAAGAGCATAGAACGCGCGTCGGGAACAGTCAAGAAAGGACGCCGGATACGCGACGGGGAGGGTTTGGAACACATCCCTCCGGCGGTCGGCCTATGACGAAAACAAAGGTGGGACAGGC
>CAIJOU010000729.1 GCA_903822375.1 Candidatus Hydrogenedentota bacterium | reverse complement strand
TGTCGTAGATGCGCGCGCCCTCGCGGCCGGTGTTTTCGGTGATGCAGTTGCGGAACTCGACGAGGCCCTGGGGGCCGTCGTCCCGGCAGGTGCCCACGGTCATGCCGCCCCAGCCGCCCAGTTCGGCGCTGCGCACAACCTCGGCGCTGTCGCCCGGTTTGCCCATGCGCATCACGCAGTTTTCAAAGAGGATGGACACGTCCGCGCTCTCCTTCGTGAGCGGCTTGAGGTAGACCGACGTGGCGTTGCCACGGTTGTTCTCGAACAGGCAGTTGCGGACAACGCAGTTCGCTTCGCGCTGGTTGGCCGTGTCGGGCTCGAAGTCGATGCCCGATTCGGGCGCGGTGCCGCCCGTGCCCGACAGCGAGCAGCCTTCGACGAGCAGGTCCTGCGCGCTGACGACGCTGATGCCCTGGCGGTGGTTGTCGAAGCAGGTGACGTTGCGCACCGTAATCCCCTCGCACCAGGCGCGCGCGCCGCCGCCGTCGATGTAGATGCCGTCGCCGCCGGAACTCTCAATGCGCAGGCCCTCGACGGTCACGTTGCGGCAGCCGCGCAGCGCGATGCCCATGCGCCATTCGGCGGGCGTGTAGGGCGAGTTCTGGTAATCCTTCTTGCGCATGCGCAGCACCGCGCCATAGCCGCGCAGCACCAGGTTTTCCGCGTCCACCGCGGTCAGCAGCGAATCGCCGCCGCCCCTGAACTCGCCCTTCCTGGCCATCACCAGCACGCCGGGTTCAAAGATGATTTCCTGGTCGCCGTGCAGCCGGAGCGGGCGGACAATCCACGCCTCGCCCATGTAGGGAATGATGAGGGTTTTGGCCTTCGAGTCGAGCGCCGCCTGCAGCGCGTCCGTGACGTCTTCGGCGTTGAAGCCCCACCACGCCGCACTGGCCATGGTGCGTTCGCCCGAGGCAACCTGCTGTACCGCCGCCTCGTTGCGCGCACACAGCGGAGGCAGGTCATTCTCCGCAGCCAGGCCGCATACCGCAAACAGAGCCACAAGCAGGCCCAAGCACGCCGTCTTCAAGAATGGCGACATGATTTACCTCCAATCCAAACTGCGACAACAGGGACGGGACATATTAGCGCACGGCGCGCATTATTTGAAATAAGAGACTGGGAGCCAGAACTGGGAGGAGACCTGCGGTCGGGAGCGTGGCGTGGTCGGGAAACCACGCCAAACCGGGGTGGACGCGCGCTGCGCAGAGCAAGCAGAGTTCGAGGATGTGGACCGGCTTCGGCTGCACACGCGGACAGGCCTGCTCCTAGGCGGCGTTCTGTTCCTCAACCTGCTCGAAGCCTGTCTGAAACGGCCCGTTCGGCCGCATCCCCAGGGCCGCAAGCGCAAACAAATGCTGAAGATACAGAAAAAGGTGAAACGGGACCTGTTGAAAAACCCCAACGTTCTCATACCGCCATCATTTTCGCATGGAATATGAAGACATAGCCGTTTCTTGTCATGCACGAAGGCCAAAGCAGCTTCCATGTGGTTTCGCTCAAGGCTTTTGCCAGCCTTTTGAGG
>CAIJOU010000728.1 GCA_903822375.1 Candidatus Hydrogenedentota bacterium | reverse complement strand
GGACGGAAAGAAGCTGGGCGAAGTGGACCCCTCGCTGTTCTTCGGCCGGGCGCTGCTGATCGACCTGCGCGGTGTGGAAACCATTCACGCCGCCGACCTGCCCGCGGCCCCCCTGCCCCCGCGCATCCTGTTTCGGACCCGCAATTCCGACGTCCCAGCCAACGCCCCCTTCGACACCGGCTTTGTGGCCATTGAAGCGGACGCGGCCGCGCGCATCGTGGCCGACGGCGTACGGATGGTCGGTGTTGACGGCCTGTCAGTGGCTCCTTACAAGCGGTCAGAAGAGACGCACCGCATCCTTCTGGGCGCCGGGGTGTTTGTGGTCGAGGGACTGCGCCTGGAACGCTTCGAGGCGGGCGAATACGAGTGCATCGTGCTGCCCATGCACCTCACCGGCGCAGACGGCGCGCCGTGCCGCGCCTTCGTGCGCAGGATCGGCTGAAGTCCGCGCCAGAAGAACCTTTCAACCAGCCATACCGCACTTAAGGTAGCAGTTACTTCGTCTCCATCACCGCGCGGAATCCATAGCCCACGTAGGGCGTGTAGCCGTAGCGGAATGCGGAGCGGAGGAAGAAGGCCTTGCTGGTGGATTTGCCGCCGCGCAGGACACGGGCGTTGCCGGTATCGGGGCCGACGGGATCGGTCACTTCTTCGGCGGTGTATTTGCGGAAGCAGTGGTCCTGGCAGTATTCGGCCTCGTTACCGTGCATGTCGTAAAGGCCCCAAGCGTTGGGCGCAAAGCTACGCACGGGCGTGAACGCGCCGCGGAAGACGCCGACGGGGTTGAAGGGGGTCGCCTCCAGCCCGTTGAAGTTGGCCTGGTCCGTAGTGATGGTTTCCCCCGTGTTGAAGGGCGTGGTCGTGCCCGCGCGGCAGGCGTACTCCCATTCGGCCTCAGTGGGCAGGCGAAACGCCTGGCCGGTGGCGCCGGAAAGGACCTCGCAGCATTCCGTCGCCTCAACCCAACTTATTTCTTTCGCGGGTAGATCCTTGTTCGCTTGCGTCATCGGCCGTGCGTCGGGGCCGTAAATAGCGCAAAGCTGCGCGGTGGTGGTGAGTGTGGCGGCCATGTAGAAGGATTTGGAAATATTCACCTTGTGCTGCGGCCGTTCGCGGTCCCAACCGCCCTCGCTGTCGGGCGAACCCATGAGGAAACTGCCCGCGGGGATCAGCACCATCTCCATCACCGCCTTGCCGTCGAGGCTGACCGTCGTCTTCTTCACGTCCGGCCCAGGCTGCGGATCGAGGGTGATCTTGAGCGACTTCATCAACTCCTCCGCGCGCGCTTTGCGTGCGGCCTGCACCCCGGAAGAGTGCTGCTCAAATTCCTCCCTGCCCTTGGCGACGATCTGAAGCGCCTGTTCCTGCACTGAGTGCATTGCCGCTGCATCCACGCGGCAGTTCTCCTCGGCCTTCTGCGGATCGGTACCGTTCAGGTATTCCTCAACATTCGTATAGCCGTCACCGTCAGCGTCGGCGTTGCCGTCGGCCGCGTTTTCCGGGTTAAGAACGTGCTGCTTCTCCCAGGCGTCGGGCGTGCCGTCACCGTCCGTGTCCACCACTGGCGTGCCCGTTTCCAGTTCGGGCCAGCCGCCCACATCCTGCTGCGAGTCGATGATTCTGCCGGTGCCCGTGCGGACTTCTTCCATGAGCCGCGTGTCCGCGCTGTCGCGCTTGGGCAGCGTTGCACCGCATTGATCCTTAACCCGTTCAAACGCCTTCTCGGCCGTGTCTGTGGCCACCTCGGGGCAGGGGAAGGCATCGGGCACGATGACCGTGGAGAGGAAGCTTTCCGGGTCGGCGCCCTCTACCGGCCGCACGACGCGGCGGTTGTCGGCGGTCGCCTTTTCATTGCCCTCAATCACGTTGCCGGACAACCAGATGCGGACCATGTCGTCGCCCGG
Source organism: Candidatus Hydrogenedentota bacterium (assembly GCA_903822375.1). Lineage (GTDB taxonomy): Bacteria > Hydrogenedentota > Hydrogenedentia > Hydrogenedentales > CAITNO01 > CAITNO01. Next base: position 727 of record CAIJOU010000728.1, on the reverse strand, counting down.
CTCAAACAGGAGCGCACGGACGCTTTTTCGCGTTGAGGGACCGGGCTTGGCGTAGCAGTTCACGTAGTTCATGAAGCAGGGCGCCTCGCGCGTATATCCCGCCTTGAAGCCCCAGTCGTAGAGGACGTTATTGCGGAAGTCGAGCAGCAGCTTGTCCACGCGCGGGTTGCGCGAGCCGCAGTGGGCGTAAATGCAGTGGTGCATGCTCATGCCGCCGTCGCCGCTGAGGATGGAACCCTTGCTGTGCTCGCCCTTGGGATGGAACGACTTCGACAGTGCCTCGGCGATGATGCTCCACTGCACGGTAAGGTTGTGCACGGTGCCGAAGGAACTCATGGTCTCGTCGATATCCCACGACATGGAACAGTGGTCGAGAATGCTGTTGTTGCCGCCGAAGATGCCGACGGCCATTTGTTCCTTGCGCGTCACGTCGCCGGAGCGGAAGCGCATGTGGCGGATGATGGCGTCGTTGGTGCCCAGCACGAACTGGTAGTCGCGCAGGCAGATGCCGCCGCCCGGCGCGGTCTGGCCGGCGAGGGTGAAAAAGGGCTTGTGCGCGCGCAGGTCGGCCTTCAACGCAATGGTGCCGCCCACCTTGAACAGGATGATGCGCGGACCGTCGGTGTCGATAGCCGCACGCAGACTGCCTTCAATGGGCGGGTCGCCCGGCTTGTAGTCGTCCAGCGTCGTCACGTAGATGACACGCCCGCCGCGTCCGCCGGGCGTG
>CAIJOU010000727.1 GCA_903822375.1 Candidatus Hydrogenedentota bacterium | reverse complement strand
GCAATCCCATCCACGTGCTTGCCGACCTGATCGCAGGCATGCACGATGCGAAGGGCCGTGTCACACTGCCCGGGTTCTATGACCGGGTGCGGTCACTGGACGCGGAAGAACGGGAAGTGCTCGCGCGCGTGCCCTGGTCCGAACGGGAGTGGCTCGACATGACCGGCGCAGCCGCACTTTACGGCGAGGAAGGCTACACAACCCACGAGCGCGTGGGTGTCCGGCCCACGCTCGACATCAACGGCATCTGGGGCGGATTCACCGGCGAGGGTGCCAAGACGGTGCTGCCTGCACGTGCCTGGGCCAAACTGTCCACCCGCCTCGTGCCCGACCAGCGGCCCGGCGATATCGAGGCCATGCTGCGTGCCTATCTGGAGGCCAACGCGCCCAAGGACGTCGCATGGACGCTGAAAATCCACTCGCTCGGCCCCGGTGCGGTCATGGACCGCAAATCACCCTATATGCAATCCGCAGCAGCCGCGCTGGAGGAAGTCTTCGGATACCCGCCCCTGTTCAAGCGCGAGGGCGGCAGCGTGCCCGTGGTCGGCCTTTTCCAAGAGAAGCTGGGTGTCGATTCCATCATGCTCGGCTTCGCACTGCCCGGCGACGGCATCCACGGTCCCAATGAGCGCCAGCATCTGCCCACCCTGTTCCGGGGTGTGGAAGCCTATATCCGGTTCCTTTACCGGCTCGGCGGGGAGCAGTGACCGGGTTTCGCCGTCTCATGCCAAACTATTGGCGATTTTCTAGAGCGTTCTTCGCTTCTTATTGAATTACCAGGCTGGCAAGGTTCGATGCGGACGCGGTTGATGCCGCACCGCCGCCGAAGGAGTGGTGACATGAAAACGCCAGAGTACTTCAAAGTAATTGCCTCCACCGTGGCTCTCTTGTTCATTCTGATTTTAGGTCCGTCGGCTCCTGCGGAAGGGAATTCCAGCTTGGTGTCTTTCAAGAAGGACACCGGAAGCGTGGTAATCCTGATAGGTGACCGGGCGGTTGCGACCTATGTCTTTGAAGACCCGGCCATCCCGCGCCCATACTTCTGTCAGGTCAAGACACTGGGCGGCGTGCAGGTCACCAGAATCCATCCCCCAGACCCTGTTATCAACAAGGGCAACGACGACCATGAGACGTTCCACCCCGGCATTTGGCTGGCTTTCGGCGACCTGGGAGGCAGGGATTTCTGGCGCAACAAGGCCCATGTTCATCACGTTAAGTTCATCGGGCCGTTTGTCGAGGAGGACGGTCTGGGCAGGTTTACCGTTCTAAACAGCTACACTGGAATCGACGGGCAGGAAAACGGCGCTGTCTGTGAGGAGACCTGCACCTATTCCATTCATACCGCACCTTCCGGATATTTCCTGATTGCCAGGAGTGAATTCCGCTCCGACAAGGCCGACTTTTCGTTTGGCGATCAGGAGGAGATGGGGTTTGGTGTCCGTCTCAACACACCGCTCACGGTCAAATTCGGGTCGGGCAAAATCCTCAACAGCGAAGACGGGGAAAACGAAAAAGGCACCTGGGGCAAACAGGCAAAGTGGTGCGCGACCACAGGAACGGTTGAGGGGAAGATTGTGAGCGTTGCCCTCATTCCCGGGCCGGGCAATTTCCGACCGTCATGGTTTCACACGCGTGACTACGGTCTTATGGTGGCCAACCCGTTTGGCAAGAAGTCCATGACCGGTCCCGAAGACGCGGTCATGGCACCTGATGCGACCCTTGTCAGGAAAGGCGAGGTGTTCAAGTTGGGTTTTGGGGTGTGGGTTTCCGACACCAAGCCGGGCGTAGTTACCGAAGCGCAGGCCGCCTATGAAAAGTGCCTGACTCTCTTTGGGCCAGACTGATGGATGTCGGACTGATTGGCCTTGGTTTAATGGGGCGCGCAATAGCCTTGCGCCTTGTGGCTGCCGGCCATAGGGTGGCAGGTTATGACATCGACAGGGATGCCCGCATGCAGGCTGCCGCAACAGGTGTCGATGTTCAGGAAACCACCGCGGATGTTGCGCGCGGGACGCGCCTGATTCTGCTAAGTCTGCCCACATCCGACAACCGCCGTGAACTGCTGTGGGGCGCTCAAGATCTGGCGAATGCGCTGCAGCCCAGGACGGTCATTCTTGACACTACGACCGGAAAACCAGAAGACATTGAAGAGGACAGCCGGCGCCTCGCCACTGCGGGTATCAAGCTGACGGATGTATGTCTTTCGGGTTCAAGCCAGGTAATGCAGGAAGGCCGCGCGATTGCACTCATCGGCGACAACGAGGAAAACGCCGATTACGGGGACGCGGTCGGGGCGATTTCGAAGGCTCAGTACTATTTCCAGAAACCGGGTCAGGGCAACCGTGTCAAACTAATTGTGAATCTGGTCTTTGGACTCAACCGCCTCGTGCTGGCGGAGGCGTTGGGGCTGGCCGAGCGGGCAGGATTCGACCTCAGTACCGTCCTGGAGATTCTGAAGACGGGGGAGACTTACAGCGTCGTTATGGATACGAAGGGCCCGAAAATGGTCACCGGCGTGTATGAACCGGCGGTGGCGCGCCTTGGGCAGCACGCCAAAGACGTGCATCTGATCTTGGACTATGCGCGGCAACTGGGCGCCAGTGTTCCCGTGACCGAGACGCACGCACAGATTATCGACGCGCTCATGCGTGAAGGATTGGGCGATTTGGACAATGCCGCCATTTTCAAGGCGTACCATTCGTAAAAGTCTCTTGGAGGTGCAGACATGGAAAAGCTTTTACTGGTTGTCGGGGACGGCGCGGAAGTCATTGACACGATGGTTCCGTACTACCGGCTTGGTGAGGATTATCAGGTGGTGGTGGCCGCGCCGGAGAAGCGGGTCTATCACATGGTGCAGCACGAGCATGACCCGAACTGGGACATCACGGTGGAATCGCCCGGCTACACGCTGAAATCTGAGATTGCGTTCCGCGACGTGAACCCCGATGAGTACATCGGACTGGTGCTGCCGGGCGGCCGCGCACCGGAATTTCTTCGGTACGACAAGGACCTGATTCGTATCGTGAAGAACTTCTTCGCCAAGAAGAAGCCGGTGGCCTCGATCTGCCACGGAGTCGAGATCCTCGCGGTGGCCGATGTGATTCGGGGCGTCGAAGTCACCACGATCCCGCGTTGCCGGTTTGACGTTGAAGTGGCAGGCGCGATTTACCTGGAAGAGCCGCTGGTGGTTTCCGGGAACTTGTTCTGCTGCCGCTTCAAAAGAGAATGCTCCGCATGGATGAAGGCTTTCGCCGCCGAACTGGCAGGGCGCTCCGGGCGGACTTGCGCAGGCCAGACGGACGCCACTTCCTGACGGCAGAATCTATCCGATTTGGGGAAGTTCGTAGCCTTGGCGGTATTCGCGGGTGAACAGACGGTTCGCTTCTCCATCGTCCATGCATTCCCCCTTTTCGGGATCGATCCTCAGTTTGCGGTTCACGCGTGTGGCGATATTGCCCAAGTGGCAAAGCGTGGTGGACACCGCGCCTTCGCCGATGCCGCCGTTGAGCCCGGCGGGGTTGCCGGCCTTCACACAGTCAAGGAAGTTGCGGAAATGGTCCTCGATATTGGCGTAGGGACCGATATGCCGCTTCTCTTCTCCCTTCAGAAAAACGTCACAGCCGCCTCGGCCGATTTCCAGCTTTCCCTTGTCCCCGTAGAAGACGACGCCGTTGTCGTGGCCCTCCATCGGGTAGTCCGTCCACAGGCGCATTTCGTACATCAGGTAACAGTGGTCATACTCAAAGGTGATCACCTGCGTGTCGGGGGTCTGATGGTCGTCGTCGTAGAAGAGTTGGCCACCCGAAGCGCTGACCGCGTTGGGCAGACCAACGCCGAGCCCCCACCGTGCTTGGTCCACCTGGTGAATACCATCGTTTGCAATGTCGCCGCAGCCGTAGTCCCAGAACCAGTGCCAGTTATAGTGCCAGCGGTTCTTGGTAAAGGGATGCAGAGGGGCGGGGCCGAGCCAAAGGTCGTAGTTAACCCCCTCGGGCGGGCTTGCTTCCGGCTCGCGGCCGATGGGTTCGCGAAGCTGGTGGTTGATCGCCTTCGCCAGGCGAACCTTGCCAATCACCCCGTCGCGCAGCAGGGCTACTGCCTGTTTTATGGATTCGCTGCTGCGTCCCTGTGTGCCCTGCTGCACGCACCTCCCTGAGGCCGCGGCCGCCTTTGCGAGAAACCGTGCCTCGTTAATGTTGTGCGCGCATGGTTTTTCCACATAAACATGCTTGCCCGCCTGGATGGCCGCGAGGGCAACGGGGGTGTGCCAGTGGTCCGGCGTGGCGATGCTGACGCTGTCGATGCTCTTGTCGTCGAGCACGCGCCGAAAGTCCTCGACCAGGGCAATACGGTCGGGGTTGGGCAGTTTTCCGGCGACCAACTGCCTTCGATTGGGATCAACGTCGCAGAGTGCGACGATCTCGCAATCCGGGAAAGTTGAGAAAGCTTGGGCATGCCGTTTCCCCTGGTTCCCGGTGCCGATAATCGCATGACGAACCCGCCCGGTTGCAGATGTCTGCGCAGTCACGGAAAGCGCGGGGAGGGCGAGTCCCGCGACAACGCCCCGGCCTGCTGTGGCGAGAAATGCACGACGACTTGAAGCGCGCATAAATTCGGTCTCCTTGCTGGTGATATCAACAAACATCAAGAAGCAGTCGGCAAGTTCACTGATAATAATATATACTTCGTCCGTCAGCAAATGGCGTTTCCAGCAGTTCTTGGACAGGGAGTTCGCTATGAAACGGAAAGATGAAGGTGCAACAGCACAAAACCCAGGCAGATGGTTTGTGCTCGTTGCCGGCGTCTTGGGATGGCTGTTTGCGGGAGCGCAACTGGGCCTGATGCCTTTTGCGGCATTGACCATCAGCAAAGACCTCATGGGAGCTTCTTTCACGGCGGCGGGCGCGGGAACTTGGTTTGCGGGGTACTCCGCCGTAACCATGCTCGGCGCCGCCATTGGGGGCATCGTTTTCGGCAGCCTTGGGGACCGTTACGGCCGCGCAAAGGGCCTCTCATGGAGCATGCTTTGTTATACCGTCTTTGGCCTCGCGGGGTACTTTGTGAAGACGCAGGAACAATTACTCCTGTTGCGCTTTCTGGTGGGGCTGGGGGTGGGCGGCACCTGGCCCAACGGCGTGTCACTGCTGTCCGAATTCTGGTCCGATGCATCCCGGCCCGTGCTGGCCGGCCTCATGGGCGCGGCGGTGAATGTGGGCATTTTTCTACTGTCGCTGCTGGGCAAGTGGTATGTGGTGACCCCGGAGACTTGGCGGGGGGTGATGCTAATCACGGGGAGCCCGATTCTTTTCGCCCTGGCTGTACTCATCTTTCTTCCGGAGTCCCCAAAGTGGTTGGAGAGCCGCGTTGCTGGAAATGCCGCCGTCGCGTCCTCTTCCCTTGCGGAACTGTTTCGCCCCCCGCTTCTCCGGGTGACTCTTCTCGGGATCTGCCTGGCGGGGATTCCACTGCTTGGGGCATGGGCCTCAAGCAAGTGGATGCTTCCCTGGGCAGAGCATGTCGCCGGAGCGGGCAACCCCGCATACAAGGCCACAACATTGGCCTATTGGTCGGTCGGCGCCACGGTTGGCGGGCTGGTCGGCGGCTATGTGGGGCAACTGCTGGGTCGGCGCCTGTCATATATCGCCATAAGCACGGGCGCCTGCGTCATGAACCTCTTTATCTACGGATGGCTGAAACCCTTGGACGCGGCGTTCCTACCGGCCGTGTTCATTCAGGGGGCCGTCAGCACAATGTTCTTCGGCTGGTTGCCCCTTTACCTGCCGGAGATATTCCCAACACGGGTGCGTGCCACAGGAACCGGTATTTCCTACAATTCAGGGCGTTTCCTTACGGCTGCCGGGGTTATAGAT
>CAIJOU010000726.1 GCA_903822375.1 Candidatus Hydrogenedentota bacterium | reverse complement strand
CTTTGCCCACCACGGAGCGGGTTCAATTCCGGCCACTTGGAATCCGGCTTGCCGCAGGTAGTCGAGAAACGCGCCTATGTTGCAGCCGACTTCCAGCACGCGCGCGCCATTGCCAATCTTTGGGCCGACAAAGTCCAGGATGTGTTTGTAATCCTCAATCTGCCGACGCTGTTTTTCGACGTACTGCTTCGCCAGATCGGCCCTGCTTATGCCGTGGCTTCCACCCTCTTCAAAACCGGAAGCCGCCTCGGGTGCGCCCGCGCCTTCGGTATTGAGAAACATCAGGCTGCACTGCCGGCATCTCAGCACTTCTTTCGGCTGAACCTGCCCGGCCTTGAACAAGACTTCGTGACTGTCTGAGTCGCACACAATGCATTTCATAAGAGTCCTTTCACCCGCGCGCAAGCCGCACTTGCCGGTCCGACTGCATGTATTCGATGCACAGATTCCGGTCGGTCCCTTTGTCGGGCCGCATTATTTCGTGGAGGGGCGAACCAGAAAGGCGAACGAGCGGACCTTGTCGAGAAGAGTGCGCGTTGCGTAGCACGTCTGAAGACAGCCCTTCTGGCACTTGTAGATTCGCTGTCTGGATTTCTTGGCTTCCCCACTTCTCCATGCCACAGACGGGGGGGTTACGGTTGCGTTTCCAATCTCGCCCAAGCCTATACAAAAGGACATGGCCCCCTGCGAATCAATCATCAGGCTGCCGTCGCCCACGGTGCAGCGTTGACGTACGGGGCCGGGGGCGCCGCGGCGTTTGAAATACTCCGCAAACAGCCTCAGGTTTGCCAGACTGTTCAGAACGATTTTCTCCTTCATTCGGGACTCGATGATGAGGTCAACAGCCTCCTGCATGGCGGATTCTTCACAATTGAGGAGGCTTGCATTGCTGTCGGAATCGAATTCGCGTATCTCCATGGGCTGAAACAGGATGGCATCCACCCCGGAGCTGCGCACATACTCGAGGAGCCGTCCGATGCCCGGAGTATTTACTCCCATCAGGCACGTCTTGAGAATGATGGGGGTGCGCGATTTGGTCTTTGTTCGGGCATCGACTAGCCGTTGGATGCCTGCATCGGTGCGTGCAAAAGACCCCGCTCCCCTGATTCGATCCCCGAATTCTTCAACCCCATCCAGGGACACGTTAATGTTCTCAAGGCCCATTTCCATAAGCCTCGCGGCGTTATCCTCGTTTATGAGCGTCGCGTTTGTGCAAAACCCCGGCAATAAACCAAGGTCAACGGAGTGCTTGAGAACCTCCATAAAGCCTTTGAAATGAAGCGGCTCACCGCCGCTGAACTGAAGCTTGCAGCTTCCCCTGGTCCAGTTTGAGATGTCGTCAAGTATCCGCTTCCACTCGTCAACCGTGATCTCAGGACTGGGATTCAGGGGGATTCCGCACATGACACACCGGAGGTTGCAACGCCGCGTAATCATGATGTAAATGGAACTGGGTCGTGCGATGCGGCTGAAGAACGGTTCCGGGGTTTTCTGAAGCACATGGTTAACCCCGCCACGTACGGCCACCTGAATTGCCTGACTCAGCTGCATCGAAATTACCTCCTGTCTTGACGCACCAGCACCCTGTGTATGACCTCAGCCTCAACTGGAACTCCGGCAAACCGTATTCAACAATACGGCACGTTTCGTCAGGACTGCAACTTTCAGACCGGCCCTCGGCGGTGCCGGCCGTTCCTTCCAAGTCTGTCCTGGCCGAGTCTTTGCGAATGACTTTCGCCCGGCAGAGCATCTTCATTGCGCCAATATGATTCGTGCCCGCGCAGACGCCCGCCATGCCGCCGTTACGGACAGGAGGCGCGGGGGCAAATCATTCTGCCTGATTGCCCGGTACAGACAACACGGACTGCTCGTCTGTTGACAGCCTCCAGACATCATATTATACTGGCCGCCGGGGTCACTGCGGGGGGATGGGAAAGTTCGATTGGGGCCTCTGTCGGGATGTGTTTTTCGGCAAGGCGGCAATCAAGCCGAAACGTGTGCATGAATGCCTCGTGGAACTGACAGCGTGCAAGACAGAAAGAATTCTTTGCCGACCGGCCGCGCATGGTCCCTTGAATATCTGCGAATTGTCGCGGCGTTCGGCATCGTCTGGTTTCACGACAGCGCCGCCCCGGCGCATTGGCTGGGCCTCGGGGGATTGTGGATCTTCCTGCTGATTTCCTTCACGCTATTCTCTCGCATGCCGTCGGACCAGCCGCTCAGGGCCTTCGGACTTGCCAAGGCGCGCCGGATTATGGTGCCATGGCTGTTCTGGTCCCTTTTCTACCTTGTATTGGGCCTGTGGCGCCTGTGGCGCCATGGCACCCCATTCTATGAACCATGGATGCTTTGGACGGGGTTCTCCCTGCATCTGTGGTATCTGCCGTACCTGTTTGGCGCTTCCGTCGCGCTCCACGCGATGCGCCGTTCCGTCGCGGCCCTTGACCACCCCGCGGGGACTTTGACCATTACGGTACTCGGCCTGGTCATGCTCGCAATCAATGCCGCGTGGCTTCCGGCCACCCCGCCCCTTGCCCAGTGGCTGACGGCGATTCCGCTGACTTTAATCGGCTGTGCGCTGGGCCGCATCGCCCTTCTGGTCGACAGACGCGACCGCAGGGTTGCCACGGTTGCCGTGGTGGCCTGCGTGGCCGCCGTGTGCGCTGCGCGCCTCGCCATTCCGGGGCACATCGACCATGACGCCGTGACAGTCATTGCCGGGACCGGAGTGTTCATGCTGGTCAATGCGTGCCTTTTGCCCGGATGGGCACCGGTAAGGCTGCTGTCGCCGCTCACCCTCGGGGTCTACCTGATCCATCCCTTCATAATGGATGTGTTGGTCCGGGTGATGGGGGAAAGCGGCTCGCCGTTGCGCGTCGCACTGGTTTTTGCGGCGAGCGCCGCCGCCGTCTACTGCATGCGGAAGGTCCCGTTCTTGCGTCGGGTTGTCTGATCCGTTTTTCACACCGCTTCCGGAAAGCGAATGAATTGGTGAAAAGGGTCCCGCCGGTTCTTAACGGTTGTCCGCGATGAACTTCTGAAGCGCCGCGTACTTGGGAGCGTCTTCCGGGGGTTGGTCCAAACTTTCCAGGGAGCCCCAACGCCCCCATTTTGTGTAATTCAGGCAGTTTTGGTAGTGGATGAACATGCCGCCGCCGCGCTTTTTCCATTCGTTCAGATAGTCCGTATACACCTTGCCCATGCGGGGGTCCCGGTTGGCGGCGTCGAACAGTGCCGAGATGGTGTCGTTGTCTTGGACACCCGAATGACCGGTTAAGGACTGCCCCCCCTCGTAGGCGACCAGTTCAAGCCCGTACTTTCGCGCGAGGGCCGCGTTTGCATCCATCCATGAACAGGCCAGCGGCAGCGCCGCGTCCCTGAGGACGGCAAACAATTGGTCCAGTGTCATCGTCTTGACGATGGGTTCCTTGTCAGGACCGCCATATTCGGCTCCGAAATAGGGGGCAATGGCCAGCACGTCGGCATGCTTGTACGCATCCTTGTAGCTCAGCTTCATCTCGCCGAAGTACCAGCCGGCCGCCTGGGTGGCCAGCACGCGTTGCAGTCGCGCCGTGCCGCCCAGTACCTGTTCGAAAATGCTGAACATTTGAACGCTGCGCAGAGAGGTGAAGCACGCCGCAGCGGCATACCCGCTTTCCGGGTTCAACCCCATCGCAACGCCCTGCTGCGTGACGTAATGGGCCTGCGGATAATCGCCGTTCCACGTCTCGTTCGAGTACTCGATGTAGGCGCGAAGGTCCGGGGAAAGCCGGTCGCGCACCACGGTTGCGAACTGGGTCATGTAGTCGTCGGTGGCCAGATGGGGCAGACAAAACCACGGGTCGGCGTGAATGGTGTTGGCAAGACCGCACATGACCTCCACCGGCGCGCCCTTGATTGACCAGCGCGCATCCGTCGGTTTCGGCCGGTCCGCCCAGTCCACCTGTTTCGAGTCAAGAGTGCTCATCCAGTCAACGAACCGCAGCGCCTTGTAGTTCCTGATGGTTCCAAGGAACTTCGGATGGAACGGTTGTGTCTCGTAGGTTTCCTCAAAGGACTTGAAATCGCCAGAGGGGCAGGACGCCGCATCGGCGTACCATGAATACGGGTCCTTCGCCGACCTTCCGCCCGGCATGATTATTCGGATGTCACGGACCGGATCGCCCGGGGTTGTTGCCGTGATCTGTAACTGCCAGCCGCCCTTGGAAGCATCCACGCGCACCACGTCGCGGCCCGCCGCACCCGAGACTCTTGCCGCGGCGCCCTGATACAACAGCGTGCCCAACCCCTTGTACAGCACGACATAGTCGCCGCTCGGATAGGTGCCCTCCTGCCCCCAGAACAGCAGGGTTCTTGCAACCTGGTTCCCCTGGAGCGCGGTCACCCAGCCATTCTCATCCAACGGAAGCGTTCGCGTGTCGGTGGGTCCCCACAGTTCGGCCGATTCCCAGGCGCGTGAGGTTTTGAAACAGTCCACAAAGGCCCATTCGGGATTCCAGTCGGAGATGGTGCCGAGATTGGTGCCCACTATGGAACCGTCGTTGGCATGGTCAGGATTGGGGGCGGTTGTTGGCGCTCCCAGGCGGGTCATCGGCTTGCTTTCGACTACAGCAGTGGACTCCGGGGGGGGGCTGGGACAACCGCATATAAACAGTGCCGCAAACAGGCAGCAGCTTGCCTTCGTAAGCCAATGGAGATTGGAATGCCGCGCAGTATTGCCAGTCATGGCGGAGAATCCTCACCGGTTTCGCAGGCCGCGCGCAAATGGACAGAATTGTCAGTGGCAGAATTTCGACGGCTGCGGACCATAAGTCTTGTCTGGATTGGACGCATTTCCTGCAACTATCATCGGCCATTTCCGGTGCAGGTTGCAATTAGTTCTTTTGCCACGCTAACGGCGCAGCGACCGCTTTGAGAAGGGTTTGTCGGTACAGAAGCCTTCTTGACGGATTCCAGATTCGTCCACATGGATGCTCCAGTGAATCCTGCCGGGACGCAGCGCTCTGTTCAATCGTGTTCTGGAAAGCAAAAAGCCCCGCCCACCACGTGTGGAGGACGGGGCTTCCCTTTTAGCAAAAGAAGATTCTAACGGTTGTCCTCGATGAACTGCTGGAGCGCCGCGTACTTGGGTGCCGTGCTCGGGTCCTGGTCCAACCGCTCCAGGGAACCCCAGCAACCCCACTTCGTGTAGTTCAGGCAGTTCTGGTAGTGGATAAACAAGCCGCCGCCGTGGGACTTCCAGGCGTTCAGGTAGCTCGTGTAGAGCTGCGTCATGCGCGGGTCGCGGTTGGCCGCGGTGTACAGTGCAATGAGTGTTTCGTTGTCCTGCGTCCCGTAATAGCCTATCAGCGACTGGCCGCCCTCATAGGCCACCAGTTCCACGCCGTACTTGGTGGCCAGGTTCGCGTTGGCCTGTATCCATGTGTAAACGTCCGGCAGTTCGGTGGCGTATAGCGAGGCGAACAACTGGTCCAGCGTCATCGCCTGCGTGGTTGGGGCGTTGTCGGGGCTGCCGTAGACCGACCCGAAATAGGGGGCTATGGCCAGCAGGTCGGCGTGCTGGTAGGCGTTGTTGTAGCTCAGTTTCATTTCGCCAAAGTACCAGCCGGCTGCCTGCGTCGCCAGTACACGCTTCAGCCGTGCCGTGCCGCCCAGCACCCGCTCGAAAATGGTGAACATCTGAACGCTGCGCAGGGAGGAGTAGCATGCCCCAGCGGCATACTCGCTCTCCGGATTCAATCCCATCGCGACGCCCTGTTGCCGACAGTAAGCGGCCTGGGGATAGTCACCGTTCCACGTCTCATTCGAGTACTCAAGGTGGGCGTGGAGGTCCGGGGCAAGCTGGTCGCGCAGCACGGTGGCGAACTGCGTCAGGTAGTCGTCCGTCGCAAGATGGGGCAGGTTAAACCACGGATCGGCGTGAATCGTGTTGGCAAGACTGCACATGACCTCAACCGGCGCACCCTTGATCGACCAACGCGCATCCGTCAGCTTTGGACGGTCCGTCCAGTTCACCTGTTTCGAGTCGTACGTGGCCATCCAGTCCGTGAACCGCAACACTTTGTATTTCTTGATTGTGTTGAGGAAGATCGGATGGAAGATCTGCGTCTGGTAGCTGTCCTCAAAGGACTTGTAGTCGCCGTAGGGGCACGATGCCGCATCGGCATACCAGGAATAGGGGTCTTTGGTCGACCTGCCGCCGGGCATGAT
>CAIJOU010000725.1 GCA_903822375.1 Candidatus Hydrogenedentota bacterium | reverse complement strand
TGGGTAGTCCTGGAGACTTCCACCCCCACCAAGGACAAGGAAGCCGACTTTAAAACCAACGCCGACTTCGTAAAGAACCTCTTTGGAATGATGTGAGCAACAACAAAGGGAACGAAACATGACCATCGAAAACACGCACGGTATTGACCGTCGGGACTTTCTGAAGAGTGCGGCGGCTGTGGCCTCCTTCACGGTGCTCCCCGCCGCTGCGGTCACAAGCTACGCGCAAAACAGCAAGGTGGAACTGGGCATCATCGGCTGCGGCGGCCGCGGCAAATGGATCGGCCGGCTATTCCAGGAGATGTCCGATTACAAGGTGGTGGCCCTGCATGACTATTTCCGTGACCGCATCGAGCGCGCGGCCAAGGAATTGGATGTTCCCAAGGAACGGCACTATCTTGGACTGGACGGATACAAGGACCTCCTCGCCGGCAAGGTGGATGCCGTCGCGATCATCAGCCCCCCCTGTTTCCATCCTGCCCAGGCCGTCGCGGCCATGCAGGCGGGCAAGCACACCTACATTGCCAAGCCAGTCGCGGTCGATGTGCCCGGATGCCTGTCCGTGCTGGAAACCGCGAAGACCATCAAGGACAAGAGCGTCCTTATTGATTTCCAGACCCGCAACAATGAGCTCTACCGTGAGGCGGCTAAGCGCGTGCATGCAGGCGCCATTGGCGCTCCGGTGCTCGGCCAGTGCTATTATCACACGGGCCGCTTGGGCAAACAGTGCGAGCCGGGCACGGAGCTTGCGCGGCTGCGGAACTGGGTCTTCGACAAAGCGCTTTCAGGGGACATCATTGTTGAGCAGAACATTCACGTGATCGATGTCGCAAACTGGATGATCAACGCGCATCCGGTAAAGGCCATGGGTGCCTGTGGCCGCAAGGCCCGTGTCGATGTGGGCGACTGCAACGATCACTTCTCCGTCACCTTCTTCTATCCCGACGACGTGCTCGTTGATTTCAGTTCGGCCCAGTTCATGCAAGGCTATACCGACGACCTCTGCATGCGCCTTTACGGCACCGAGGGCACCGTGGACACCCATTACGGCGGCCCCGTCAGCATCGGCGGGAAAAAGGAGAACTGGGCTGGCGGGAAAACCAACACGATCTACCAGGACGGCGCCGTAAACAATATCCGGGACTTCCATGCGAGCATCGTGGACGGAAAACCGATTAACGTCGTCGAAGACGGCGTAATGAGTGCGCTTTCCACCATGCTTGGGCGCAAGGCCGCCTATGAACAGCGGATGGTGACCTGGGAAGAGTTGATGGCCGACACCACACCGCTGGACATCAAGCTTAATCTTCCTGCAGACGGCCCGGAGCAAAAATGCTGATTGCCACCTGGGTGCTTCAGGCGGCGGTGAAAGCTCCGCGAAACAACCCTTAACCCAGACGACGCTGGCACCCAATAGACCCTGAAATCGCTCAATCCGCAAAGCAAGTCATCCAGGCGGGAATTTCCGACTTTTCGCTGGGTGTTACAGTCCATAGTTATAATTTAGTGCGGAGCTACAGAACACATTTAGTGGTATGACAATAGACTTTTTGACCGTGACCAACACATCTGCTAGTATTTAATGATGTTTGTATGAATTTGCCTCAGGCGGGCAGTACTGTTCTGACTTTTGATGTCAGTGGAGGTTTTAGACATGTCGTCTTTACGTAGTATGTCTTTTTTGTTTCTGGTTGTCCTCGGAACGACCACTGTGTTCATGGCGACGGCCAACGCCGCCCAACAGTGGGATGTTCCCGACTACACAACGCTAAG
>CAIJOU010000724.1 GCA_903822375.1 Candidatus Hydrogenedentota bacterium | reverse complement strand
GTGTCCTTCACCTTTGTCAGTGCTCCGCCGCTGCGCTATTGCAGCACGGCATCGCCGGTTTCACTCGTGCGGATGCGAATCGCCTCCTCAACATTCATGACGAATATTTTGCCGTCACCGATACGGCCGGTCGACGCCGACTGCACGATGGCCTTCACCACCGATTCCAAACTGTCGTCGGTCACGACAATCTCAAGTTTCACCTTGGGCAGAAACTCAACCACGTACTCGGCGCCGCGATACAGTTCCTTGTGTCCTTTTTGCCGCCCAAAGCCTTTGACCTCGGTCACAGTCAGACCCTGCACGCCCACTTTCGCGAGCGCCTCCTTCACCTCTTCAAGCTTGAACGGTTTGATAATCGCTTCAACCTTTTTCATGCTGATCTCTCCACGAATGGGAACACCCGACACTGCAGCCCGCTTCCCGGACCTTTGTCTTTTCCATGTCGCGCGGACATCCATGCCCGCGACACAAAAGAATCATAGACGATAACCCCAAGAAAGGCCAGTTGACGAATTGCTGATGCCTGCCAACCGCTGGTGCCGGGCGCTGAGTCACGCGTACTTGTGAATCTCTTGCCGTTGTTACGCAAGAGTCATGCCAGCGGGCATCAAGCCAGCCCTTTCCGGTATCTTGGTGCCGCTTCCCTTATCCCGTGCCAGGAGCCTAAAGAGGTGTATACTGTTGTCAGTAGTTGAGTTATGACCTATTCTCTCTGGCATGCGCCAAGGAGCAGAGACCCTTTACTCCTCCCAATATGCCCCAATCTACTGCCTCTTGGACATACGCTCCGGTAGGTTCTGACTCCAAAGCCACCGTTCGGTATCTTCCGGAACGGTTGCGGAACTGCAGGGCAGCCAAGAAATCTCACTCCCCCGCTTCTCGCTCATCCGACCATCCGGCCTGCCGGCCTGGCCGCACGGGTTACTCCGCGCGATAGCGGCCCTGCCGTATAGAACGCGCCAGGTTTTGGGCCGGCCCCTCCATCCCCTGTTTGGCGATAAGAACCAATCCACACCGTTCAGGCCTGCGGCCAACAAAGGGTTTTACAATCAGCCCGCCGGATGTCCAGTCTACAGTGACCCATTCGAAGGCACCTGCCCGAACGCGCAGAATCCCCTTGCAGCGGTGAAGTGTGGACCCGATGGCAACAAGTTCCAGACACAGCCGTTCCGCATCCTGAACCTCCTCGGTCTCCGCGAGACAGCGCGGAAAAGCCCTGTCCGGCTCTTCAGACCAAGTTCCGTGCAGGGGCTTTCTTTCCGTCCGCAATAGGACGTCCAACTCCACATCACACTGAACGCAGCGATGCAGGGGGGCGGGGGTAAGCTCCCGAAGTTCCGCCTCCACGCAGGTCAATACGGACGCATCGACCGTGTCCGCTTTGTTGACAAGCACATAATCGCTGCATTCCACCTGCTCCACAACACACGGAAGCGTGGCGCGCGCAATGGTGAAACGAACCGGGTCAACGACGCAGGTTATGGAAGCGACGGACAGCCGTGAATCGAGCGCGAACTCTGACAGCATGCGCTCCATGCCCGACGGGCGGCTGATGCCGCTGGCCTCAATGATGACGCCGTCCAGTTTCCCTGCCGCCGCCCGACCGGCGACGGATTGCATGATACGGAGGAACGGCGTTGCCAGGCAGCGGCAAAAGATACTGCCACCCGGAAGAGACACGATTTCCATGCCCTCTGCGCGCAATGCCTCGCCGTCAATGTCCAATGCGCCAAACTCGTTCACAATCCAGGCGATTGGGCGTCCGGTATACTGTGTGGCAAGTCTCCGGAGCAGGGTCGTCTTGCCGCTGCCGAGAAAACCTGTAATCAAAGCCACTGGAACCGGGCTGGCCGTCATAATGCTGACTCCGCGCGGTCTTTTCGGACGAACCGCTATTTGGAATGCAAACGGGCGGGAGGCCGAGGCCTCCCGCCCGCATTAGTCATGCGTTATCCAATGCGCCGCGCGCTCAGGCGCGACCGCGCGCCCTGCGCCGCAGCATGCACACGGCGCCCAGCGCCATGGCCAGCAGCGCCAGCGGCACCGGCATCATAAGGGCAAGCTTGCCCACGAAGATGACCGGGACCAGGACGAGCCTGACCACCGCCCCCAGAACCGGGCTCTGTGCGACGGCATCGGCGATCGCCGGGCTGACGCGGTAGTAGCCGTCCACAAAGGCCGAGCCAACCGCGTTGTCCAGCAGATACGTGTCACGCACGGCGCGAAGGGTGTCAATCTCCGCCACCAGGGGCGTTCCGTAGGCCGCCGTGGCGATGAAGCACGGGCCGCCGCCGCCGCCATTGCCGCTGTCGTGGCCGGCCGCGACACCGATCAGGGCAAGCACTACGCCGAGCAGCACGATGAGCAGCGGCGTCAGGTTGGCCGACTTAGCCTTGTACTCGAAGCTCTTGCTCAGGACCGCCGCGGGCATCTCCGGGCTGGACTTCAGGTAGATGACGATGTCGACAACACCCGCCTTGCAGCTCTTGGGCGTCTTGAACGCGAAGGTGTACTCGTCCGCGCCCGGACGCGACACGAAGAATGTTTCTGTCGCCGTG
>CAIJOU010000723.1 GCA_903822375.1 Candidatus Hydrogenedentota bacterium | reverse complement strand
TGCTTCTGTCCGCCCGACAGGTTCACACCGCGCTCGCCCAACAGGGTGTCCAACACCTGGGGCATTTCCTGCAGGTCCGCCAGGAATCCGGCAACCTTCGCCGCGCCCAGTATCTCCGCATCAGTGGCATCGGGCCGGCCCAGGCGGATGTTCTCGCGGATGCTTTCCGAGAAGATGAACACGTCCTGCGGCACGCAGCCGAGGGCGCGCCGCAGGGTCCGGATCGGGAGGGTTTCCACCGGTTGCCCGTCGATGAGGATGCGGCCGGCCTGCGATTCGAACTCCCGGCAGAGCAGCGACAGCAGTGTGGACTTGCCCGAGCCCGTCGGGCCCACGATGGCCAGGGTGGTTCCGGCGGGCACTTCGAAGGAGACATTCTCGACGGCCCAGGGCCGGTCAGGAGACGGCGGGCGCGCTGCATCGACGGCCGTCTCCGGCGGCGACGGATAGCGGAAGGACACGCCTTCAAACTGTATGCGGCCTTCGCTGACACGCGCGTCTGCAACAGTGCGTTGATCGTCTGCTATTTCGGGTGTTTCATTCAGAATTGTGGAGAGGCGGTTCATGCTGACCGCGCCGCGCTGGTAGAGGGTAAGGACCCATCCGAATTGAATCAAGGGCCAGGCAAGCATGACCATCGTGATCAGGAACGCGGTCAGGTCCCCCAGGGTGAGGCGGTTCTCAATCACCAAACGCCCGCCCTGCCAGATTACCAGCAGCACCGCCACGCCCACCAGAAGGTCAATCAGCGGCCAGGCGAAGGATGTGACCACCGACAACTTGACGTTCGCCCGCATGTATTCGACGGATTTCAGGCGGAAACGCTCCGTCTCGCGATCCTCAATGCCGAACGCCTTGACCACGCGCGCTCCGGCGAGGTTTTCCTGCACGCGAGTCGAAACCTCGGCATAGATTTCCTGCACGATCTTCGACTGGCGGTTCATGAAGCGGACGAACAGGTAGACAAGAATCGTCAATGCGGGCAGGGGAAGCAGGGCGTAGAGGGTGAGGCGCACGCTGAGGTACAGCATCATTCCGAGCGTGAACGGAAGACGAATCATGTCCACCGTCCCCATCACGCCGGGGCCGACAAAATCGCGTATCTGATTCATGTCGCTCGTGGCGCGCGCCATGAGATCGCCGGTGGGCATGCGTTGAAAGAAGGAGGCGGACAGGCGCTGCAACTGCCGAAAGTATGCATTGCGGAGGTCATACTCGAAATGGCGCGACGCGCCGATCATGAGCGTCCGTTGAAAATACCGCGCCACGCCGGCCGTGACGGAGGTTGCCAGCAGAACCCAGAAGAAGAGCAGGAGCCGGTTTATTCCAAGTTGTCCGGTGCTGAGGCCCTGCACGGTGGCGCGAATGACCAGCGGCATCAGCAGGCTAATGACCACGAACACCACGGCGAGCGCCGCCCCGGTCAGATAGGCGCGCAGATAGGGACGGTTGAAACGCAGCAGTGTTCGGAACGGTCTTCCGGGCACAGCGGCGGGCCAAGATTCGTGGAGGACTGCGGGGCGGGGGTCTTTCTTCATTTGGACTCCATCGCCGCCCTCAGGTTCTGTGGCGCTGCGCATCGTAGGCGCGCACCGCGGCGATGAGGTCCTCGCCCTTGAAAGGTTTCAAAAGATACCCGTCCGCGCCGGAATTGCGGAACTCGGAGGAAAACGTGTCGATGGGCTTGGCCGTGACGATATGGACGCGGAACCCCGCGAGCCGCGTGTTCGCCTTTATGCGCTGGCAGGTTTCCCATCCGTCGATGCCGGGCATGGCAATGTCCAGGAGCGCCATCCAGTACGCGCCGGTGGCGGCCAGTTCGAGCGCCGCCTCCCCGCTTTCGCACAGGCTGGTCTCGAATCCCTCGTTCTCAAGGCAGCGCGAGATGAACTGGCCGATTTCGGGGTCGTCGTCCACGCACAGGACTTTGTTGCCCAACTGTTGTCCGGTGGGCAGATTCCGGTTCATGGCGGAGTGAAGGCCGCTGAGCAGCGTGCTCTTTCGGAAGTTTCTTCGAATACGGCCGGCAACCCGGTGCTGAAAGCGCTCATACAGAAAGTCGTCATTGGTGAGGAGCACAACCGGTGACGACAGGCCCGGGGCGTTCACAATCTCCTCCACCACCAGACTGCCCAGGGGCCCCGCCTCCGTGTCGAGCACGATGCAGTCGGGATTGTGGTGGGCGGCCAGGCCGATGGCCGTGGCGGCGCTGGCGGCGTGGATAAGGTCCATGCCGTCCGCGAGCAGCAGATTGCGCAACTGCGTCGCCAGGGAACGGTCCTGCGTGACGATTTCCACGAGCAGGTGCGTTTCCATGGGCGGCGTAAGTTCAAAGTCGTTGCCGGCAGACTGCCGCGCCTCGCCGGAAAGCAACAGGCTAAACTGGAAGGTAGAGCCCTCCCCCAGCCGGCTGCTTACCGTAATGCGGCTGCCATGCAGGCGCACGATGTCCTGGGCGATGGCAAGGCCGATGCCCGTGCCGCCGTACTTGCGGGTGGACGACGAATCGACCTGATAGAATCGAGAGAACACCTTGTCGAGTTCGTCCTCGGGAATACCTATGCCGGTGTCGGTCACTGAGATGTGGGCGATGTTGCTGTGCATGTCGACGTTTACCGCGACGGACCCGCCGGCGTCATTGAATTTGACGGCGTTGGACAGCAGGTTGTTGAACACCTGGCCCAGTTTGCCCTTGTCCCCCTCGACCAGGACCGGAGGATCGAAGGGTTCGCCACGCTCGTTCCTGGCCGTCACCGTCAGGGTAATGTTCTTGCTGTCTGCAACGGGTTTCACGCTCTCCACGCTCATGCGAATGCAGTCGAGCAGGTCGAAGCGTGTGAAGACCAGTTCTTCGGCGCCCCGGTAGAGCCGTGAGAAGTCCAGCAAATTCTCGATGAGGGTGACCAGTTTCTCCACATTGCGCAGCGAGATGCCGAGATAATTGCGCTGCTTGTCGGTCACGGGCCCCGCCTTGCCGTTGATGACCATGTCGGTGTATCCCATCACCGCCACCAGCGGCGTGCGCAGCTCATGGGACACGTTTGACAGCAGGTTGGTCTTCATCTCGTCCAGCGACTTGAGTTCCTCGTTGGCCGCGTGCAGCTTCTCCCGCGCCCGGGTGACCTCCTCCAGGGAGAGTTTCAGGTTGTCCAGAAGCTGCGCGTTGCGCAGCGCGGCGGCCAGGTGCGGCGCCAGCTGTTCAAGGACGTCTGTGTCGTGCCGGGTGAAGAATCCCGTCTGCTCGGCGCCCAGGTTCAGTGTTCCAATGATTCGCGCGCTGGCATACAGGGGAACGCACAGTATGCTGCGCACCCGCTCGGGGAACTGGAAGGCGAATAGGGAACTCGCCGCGCTCAAATCCTCCACCAGAAGGCAGCGCTTCTCCGCCTCGACCCAGGCCGCACAACTGCCGGACCCGTCGAGTCGGGGGAACTGTTCCCTGCCCTCGCGGGGTTCGGGCCAGATTTGGCGTGTTTCAAACTGCTCCACGCCCTCCAGCCAGAGCGACACGGCGGCGTAGTCAAAGGCAATGAGCTTGCGCAGTTCAACACCGATATTCTCGTAGACGCGGCCGGCCTCAAGGCTTGAATTGACCACGTTTGCGATTTGGTTGATTACCCCGATGCGTTCAGCGCGCTCGGCGGCCTCCTGCTCAAGGCGCACGCTGCGCGTGACATCGCGGAAAGTCCCCTCCACGCCGGTCAGCCGGCCCGCCTCATCATAGATGCGGTTGCCGGAGAGGTCCACGCAGATTGCGGTCTCATCAGGACGGACCAGCCACACCCGGGTGCTTTCAATGATGGTGTCTTCCGGCGTGCCGTCGGTGATGCGCTCGTAATCGTCCCGGTCGAG
>CAIJOU010000722.1 GCA_903822375.1 Candidatus Hydrogenedentota bacterium | reverse complement strand
GCGACCTTTGGCGCGGGTTCCGTCGTGGCTGCGAATCCGCCGTTTAGTTCAACCTCTCCGCCGCGGCTCTTGAGGCCCGGCGCAAGGCTGATCTGATACTGTTGCTTTGACCGCCAGTCCGCCTTGATAAGCACGCCATATCCATGGGCTTCCACGGACAGATTCTCCGGCGTGGGGTCCACCTTCAGCGCCTGCTTGATAGCCTCCGGGTCCATGTCGGCGTTGAGGCTGAGTCGATAGCAGGCGCCTTCCACGCCACGTTTCTCCCATCCATGCTGATAGACGACCAGGGTATGGCTTTCGCTCTGCCGCGCGACGGCTGCCTGCGGGGCGGAAGCCTGAACCGTCTTCCGCTGGGTTTCCGCAAGGAAGTAGCCCTTCGGGCCAATCAGGGGTGGGGCCACCTCCACCACCAGTGATGCGGCATCCCCAATGGACGGCGTGTCCACCAGTACCACCGGAAGGGAACTCTCCCCGGAAAGTTCGGACATGCTGAAAGTGACCGGTTGCCCGTCGCTCTCGCGGGTTATCTTCAGCGCGCTCTCAAGAGCCCGATAAGGTACTGCGTTCGCAAACGCCAGTTGAAGCCTTGTCTTCGCTTTCGTTGTTCTCGTCCAGTCCGCGTGGTCCAGGGTGTTTGGGTGCCAGTAAGGCAGGAGGCTGGAGATGGACTTCGGCAGCAGGGATTCCAATTCCCCTGCAGGCACGTCGTTTCTCGTGTAGCTGAGGGAAAGCGGCAAACTGGCGATTGCGGAGGTTCTTAATGTCAGCTTCAGTGAACCGCTGCCAAGTGAATCCACCGAGGCCTCAACCGGTTCCCCCTTGGCATTGGTGACACTCCGCGTATAGTATCTTTCCCGTAATGCGGCGGAGATGGGGCCGGCAATCTCACAGGTGATCGTGTTGCTTTCGTAGCTGGCCGCATTCAGGAAGAGGCGGTCCGGTGTGCCCACGGAAGGCAGGAGAATCGGTGCGGTGGACGGAGCCAGCGCCGCGCCCGATACGCCGCGCAGCGCCGGATCCACTGTGATACTCGCGAACGCTGCCTGTGTCTGGAGGGATTCGTTCGGGAACTCAAGCACGATGCAGTTGTTCTTGTAGGAGTATCTTGTAGTGACTTCCCAGGGCTCAATCCGAACGGGCGCCTTCTCGGCGCCGTCGGGCCCTTTCGGCATCGTGACGGGTTCGGTGAAGTAGAGGACTACCCGCGCTGCCAGCGGTTCGCCGGACAGGGGGTAGGCGCCCACCAGTTTCATGTATCCGGAGTTGTCTGCCGGTGGGGCCGTGTCACCGGTTGGCGCGGGCGCTTGGGCAGGTCCTGTGACGGCGGGCGTCGTCCCCTGCGCCAGCACCGGCGCGGTCCCCGGCAGAAACGCCATCCCGACCAGTGACAGCAGACAAATCGTGATGAGGGTTGCGGCGCCGCGCGGAATGTTGCTCATTGGACTGCTCCCCTTAGCAGGAAGGGTTAAAACCCAACCTTTTACATAATGAACCCGGTTCCCACGGCGGAATGGATTTCGCACTGTCGAAACGCCGTCTTGTCCCCGTTTGGTCAGCATTATACCCACAACGTGGTGAAACGTCAATACAGATATAATACGTGTAAATAGGTATAATATATATAACAATGACAGCGCCGCAACCGCTTCCGGTTGCGGCGCCCGTCGCTTCCACGGGGAGCGCTGGCAGTGCCGCGGCAAAGCCTGGCATCCCTGCCTTCTTCTTCCTTCTGTCTTCTTCCGTCCTTCGTCCTTAGCCCTTTGCCTTTCGTCCTTCAGGATTTCCTATTCCACCTTAACCG
>CAIJOU010000721.1 GCA_903822375.1 Candidatus Hydrogenedentota bacterium | reverse complement strand
CTATGCGGCCGGTGCGGCGGCCCTCCTGACCCGGGTGGACTGGGACACGGACCCCGACACCCGCGCGGAAGCCGACTTCGCCCTGCGGCTTGTATGGCACGAGGCGGCTGCGGGCAGTCTGACCGACGAACAGTTGGATGTCATTGAGGCGGCGCTGCCCGCGTGGGATTCGCTGGGCACCGCGGAGAGCGCCAATGCGGTGATGCGTTTCACCCATTTGCGCGCCGAGCGCCATGCGGCCGCAGGTAACGCGGACGCGGCGGCAAACTATTACCGCAAAGCCATGCGCCAAGCTGCGGAAATCATGGATGTTTTCCCGAATGAGCCGGCGGTCATGAACACGGCCGCAGTCTACATCGAAGCTTCCACACGCCTCGGCGGGGACGACATGAAGGCCGCCCTGAAGTGGTGCTGGGAAGCGGCACGAAGTGAAGATACACCGCATGCGCTGGCCTTTGCGCTGCGCGGGTCCACGGCGAATTCAATATACAATCAATGGCATGATCGCGCCGGCGCGCTTATTCTGCATGAGGACGCAGTGGTCGACGGTGACACGGACGACTTTGCCGGCTGGATGAAGGATGACCGCGGCTTCCCGTGGACCAAGGCGGAACTGCGCTACTCGCTGTCGCTGTCCCACTATAATCTGGGAAAATGGCCACGCGCCGTCAAAGAACTTGACGCACTGCTGGCTGCGGCACCCCAGGGGGATGAGATCATCTACCGCGCTGCACTGACCCGGCAGTACATCCTCAACCGCATAAACTACACCGAGTACGCGGGTTGCCTCAAGGGGTTGCAGGACTACCTAGACAAGTACCCCGAGTCGCCCTACATTGACCGGGCACTGATGTACATGGCCGAGGTATACCAGCGCTGCGAGAACTATGCGGCCGCCTACGCGACCTACGGTCGGGTTTGTGACCTGTTCCCGTCTGGTACCGCGTGCGAGGCGGCCCAAAACGGTCGTAAATTCTTGGAGGCGCATATTCTGGGCAGCCAGGGCGGCATGGAAGTTCCCGACGGCAAGCCCGTGCTGGCCGAGCCCAAGCTGGCGATGGCCTGCGGACCCGACGCGCTACACCGGATGCTGGCGCTGCAAGGCGTGGCGTCCACTGGCGAGGGCCTTGCCCGGTCATCCGGCATGACGCCGGATGGCACGGACATGCGCGGTCTGCTCGCCGCCGCCCGCGACCAGGGCGTGGCGCTGGCCGGTGTTCGCGCGGACGATCCGGCGGCGCTGCCGACGCCGTTTGTGGCTCACACCAACATCAACCATTTCCTGCTCGTCACGCGCGTTTCAGATGGGTCGGTCGACGTGCGCGAGGGAAGCGGGGTCAAGACCCTGCCGATGGACTCCTTCCGCGCGATGTGCACCGGCCTGGCGCTGGTGCGCGAAAGCGCGGCGGCCGGACTGACGCCGGCCGACGATGGCATGCTCAGGCTGGCCATGGGCGGGCAGGATCCCGTCTGGGCACCGCCCGCCCCCCCGACCTGTCCGAATGGTGATCCACCCACATGTCCCCCACCGTCCCCCCCGACTCCCGGCGGCGGCGGGGATGGTCCGCCGTCGCCCAAATGCCCCGCGGGTGATGCAGACGGGGCCGGCCAGGGAACCATGGGCGGGCCGGGCATGCGGCTCGGCGGCGGCGGCGC
Source organism: Candidatus Hydrogenedentota bacterium (assembly GCA_903822375.1). Classification (GTDB taxonomy): domain Bacteria; phylum Hydrogenedentota; class Hydrogenedentia; order Hydrogenedentales; family CAITNO01; genus CAITNO01. Next base: position 1,973 of record CAIJOU010000721.1, on the reverse strand, counting down.
GGGCAGTTCGCACGTTCCCGGCATGGTGGACCCCGGCAAGGGCATCTTCGGGTCCGGCATCACCGCGCCAGAGGTCAATTTCCGCATTATGGGCCGCCAAGGCTCCCAGAGTGTCCGGCAGACGGACCTATCCGTTCCGGTGCGCGGCGGCGAGCTGAATCTGGAGTTCACGCGGACCTACTTCAATTCCTGGGGAACCCCCGAAAACTCGTCGCCCAGCGCGATCCATGATCTCGGTGTGGGCTGGTATCACCCGTACCAGGATTTTCTAATCTGCTCGACGAACAAGATTACCGGCAAACCCGCCACGCCGGCGGGCGTAGCGGTGGACGTCGCCCAGTCGGCGCGCATGTATGTGTATTTTGCCACGACCGCGCAGGGGCTGGACGAGTACCACATAGACGGCAGCCTCGACTATGATACCGGTTACGGCGGCGCGCAGACGGACGAGTTGGGCAACAAGATCTTCCGGAACCCGTCCACCGGTGTCTACAGGCTGGTCTTTCCGGACGGCAGTTCCAAGAGTTTTCCGGGCGGCGGCGGCCGCATTAGCGAATTGGCCGACCGCAACGGCAACACGCTTTCCATAGGCACGGACAGCGGCATTCTGGACACGGTTGCGGGACCGGATGATCGGTACTTGCAGTTCCTGTGGGACAGCTACGGCCGCATCTCCTCCGTGGCGCTGTGCAAGTTCACCGGCGGCGGCCAGTCGGTCGCCCTGCGTTCGGTGGGCTACAGCTACACGGACACCACGTCCAGGGCCAGCCTGTCGCGGGTCACCTATTCGGACAGCAGCTACAACGAGTTCACCTACGCCAAACGCTATTCCACCGACTCGTACGACTCTTACATCACCGATTTCCGCGACCGTGCCGGACTTCATACAACGTTCACGGCATCTTACAGGTTGGATTATTACCAGCCAACCTGGTACCGGATATACTACCAGACGGTCACGCACGGTGCCACGGGCCTAACCACGGTCTATGATCAGGGGGACACTTCAAATTCCATAGTGACGGTATCGCAGTACAATGGAACGCCCAGCACCGGCACGCTCCTGACCAAGGCCGTTTTCCTGGGGGACGCCTCCGCGTATCTCAACAGCCAGGAGCAGTACTATGCGGACGCCGCCGGCACCACCAAGCGTATCTGGTACTATGGCTATACCGACGCGAACTACCATGACCTTACCTCAGTTATGGATTCCTCCCAGGCGGACGCCTACTGCTACGCGTACAACGCCCAGGGCCGGGTGACCAGCATGAAGCGGTCGATCCTGAGCCCGGCCCTGCAGTTCCAATATGACAGCACCGGCCTGCGGCCAAACAAGCGCATCGACCCGAACTTGGCCGAATCCACCTACACCTACGACACCGCCGGGAACATCACCTACTACCACCACCCGGCCATGGGAACGGGCGTCTCGGTACATTACGTCTACGATGCCTACGGCCAAATGACCAGCATGACCGACCCGCGCGGCAAGACGTGGAACTACGGTTACGACACGCGCGGCAATCAGACCTCCGTCACCGATCCCAACAGCCACAGCACCACCCTGACCTACGACGATTTCGGCCGGGTGGTTTCCGTGCTTGATCCCATGAGCAAGCTGACCGAGTTCGAGTATACCGACAGCATCTGCGGCGGCTGCGGCGGCGCGAAGCCGCAACTGTCGCTCATCCGCGACCACGACGGCAATGAAACGACCTTCACGTATGACGGCGTCGGCATGCTGATCCGCGCGGAGAACGCGGTGGGCGAGGCGGTGGTCAACAGCTATGACACCATGCACCGGCTCACGCAGGTCTCCCACGAGAATGGTTCGGCGGTGGCGGTGTACGCCTACGACGTGCTGAACCGGGTCCTTTCCGCCGCCGACGGGGATGGCAACGTCACGAACTATGCCTACAGTTTCATCGGCGATCTCACTTCGGTCAGCGACGCCGCCGGAACGACCCAACTCG
>CAIJOU010000720.1 GCA_903822375.1 Candidatus Hydrogenedentota bacterium | reverse complement strand
GGTTCGCCGCGGCTGCCCACCGTGACACAGGCACGGCTGCTCACGCTCGGCGCGGCGTCACATTCAAATTTGACCGCGTTGTCCCCGGCTGCAAGCGTCGGTGTATCTCCCTGCGGCGTCACTTCGCTGATCAAATTGCCCTGGGAGCCGTACAGTTTGCAGTCATCGGCGCCGCGGTATTCGAGATAGCTTCCCGTCTCCATTTCCACGGGAAACACCACCGTCTTTCCACCGATGGTCACCTTTGGATTGTTCAGTTTGGCCTTCACCAGCGGCAGCGCCTTGATCGGACTCAGATGGCAGGCGACGTCCTGGTTCTGCGGCAGGTTGTTGTACCAGAAACTCAGCTGGGCGATCTGGGCGTAGTCGATACCCTCGCGGTACACGGAGTAGCTTGCGTTGCGATAGGGCCAGCCGTGATCGGCAATGTCGGTGCTTTCGATCTCCAGCAGCTCGAAATAGCGCCAGCCCGTAAAGTCCACGGTAATGTGATGATCGCCGTACCCGAGCGAGGTCGTGCTGCGCGGGCTCATGATTTGCACGTTCAGCGTCTCCCCCTTGCCGTCGCCGTTCACCCACAGGCCCAGCGCCTCCTTGTCAGCAATGCTCAGCGGCTGTGTGAAATTCTTCCCGGCGCTTCCATAGGCACCGTCCGGTTCAGGGCGGTCGCTCCTGCCCGTCAAGAGCCCGCTGGCAGCACCGGTCTTGACGACATCAGTGGCGGCGGCGAGATTGACCACCACGCCGCTCGCGGCCTGGTGTTCCGTGTAAGCATCCGGTTTTGTAAAGTCCTCAATCACGGCCGCCTCCGGCGCGTCATAGGCGGCGGCGGAGTACAGCGCCTCAATGCGCAATTGCACGGGCTGCACCGCGAAGTTGTTCTTGACGGTCCACGCGTTGCTCCCGTTGTCCATTCCCTGCACCCTGTGCTTGGCGTACTCCGCGGGCCGGAAGCTGGCTGCGCCGTCGGCACCCTTTTCCAGCGTGAAGTCCCTGCCCGGCGCGGCCAGCTGTTTCAGGATGGACGCGGGCACGGTCTTGGCGTGCCGCAGGTCCTCATACTGGCGGAAGATGGGCGCCAGGCGGCGGTAGGCCGGCACGGTCTTCAGCGTTCCCGGGTTGACTCCCATCAGCGAGACACTGAAGTTGTTGGCGAGGCACTTGGTCATCAGATACTCGATATCGTCCGGATAGGTCGGCTCGTTCCATAGCGCGGCGCTTCCGTCTTTCCAGGTCTGTACGGTCCACCAGCCCAGGTTCATGGGCAGGAAATTGCCCGCGCCGGAGGCGTTCGCCGCGGCGTGCACGTCGACAAAGCGTTTGTGGGCGCGGCCCGGGTGGTCCCAGGCGCCCATGCGCGCACGGACAAACCACAGGTGATGGTGGAAGGTGCTCATTTCGAAGAGTGCCGGGCGCTCCAGACGCCGCGCGATTTCAAAGACGAACTTGGACCCGTAGTGCCACGCCAGTTCCGCGCCGCCGAGGATGGCCTCGCCGTCCAGCGCGTCGAGATAAATCATGTCGAAGCCGCACGCGTTGAACGTGTCGGCCGTATTGAAGGCCACCTCGGACAGCAGCGTCGAATCGGCGTCGGGCGTGAACAGGCCGAAGCATTCCTTGAGGTGATGGACTTTCGCCCCCTTTTCATGCGCGGCGGCTTTGGTGCCGTAGGCGCCTCGTGTGCATTCGGCAAAGCCGAAAGGCGCTTCCTTGTTCACTGCCTTGTAGGTGATCAGTTCATCGTCAATCTGCACGGTAACGCTGTTGTGCACGAAAAAGCCCGTGGTGGTATGCATGTCGGCGGTGGATTCGTCCACGGTGACCGCGGCGGCATCGGCCGAAATTGCCCCGGCAAGCGTCAGTGTCCGGTCCTTTCCGAGGCGCGGGTCGGGAACGGGCGTCACATAGGGCGTGTCCTTGGCAATGAAGAAGGCGTAGGTGTGCAGCCCCGCCGAAATGCCCGCCGCGTGCAGCTTGTCAATCACTGCCTTCACGCTCGCCCGCCCGTTGGAAAAGATCTTCGGGTTGGGGTAGCAGTCGCCGAAACGCAGCGAGGTACCCGTGTGGAAGTCGATCTGGTTGAGTCCCAGGTCCTTGACCGTCTTGATCCACTTGTCCACGGTGTCCTCGTTCAGCGCCCCGAAGTCGAAAAGATAGGACCCGCGGTTAATCTCTCCGTCCAGCGCCCAGGGACCGCCGATGTTGGTCTTGGGCAGTTCGTCCGCCGTGGCCACCGCCTCTTTCATGACATCGCGCAGCGCCGCCGTCGGACACGCCACGATGGCCGCCTTTGCGCCCTTGATCCCGAAACGCGGAATGCACATCGCATGCAGCCTTGCGCTCGGTCCCGGAATCTCGGGCACGTTGGTCTGGAGGTTGAAGGCCAATACGCATGCGGCAAAGGGGTCGTCCAGGCTGCCTTTCAGCGTCAGCGGCACGTCGAAGAACGTGAACTCGTCCACGTCCTTCCCAAAGAAGGCCGTCACCTCCAGCGTCAGAAACCGTTTCTCCAGTTTTACCCGCACGCTGGCCTCGGCCTGCGCGGTGTCGAAGACAAGCTTGAGCGTGTCGCCGTTCAAATACGCCACCGTGCATGGAAAACTGGCCGTCCCCTTCCTCACCGAGGCAACCGGACACGCGGGGTCGGCCTTGAGACAGTCCTGCCCCGTGGTCTTGTCCGTGAAATGTTTGTTCACCCCGTCCGCGCCGATTTCCCAGCGGACGGTCTCATTCTCCAGCACCACCGGCGCTGCTTCTGTCTGTGCCCAAGCCCCGCATGCACACAACAATACCAGGCCCGCCGTCAGCCACCGGTGAAAGGAATTCATGCACGGTTTCTCCCGTAGTTAGGTTTTCTGTAACACTGTACACTCAGCGCCACCGAAAATGGAAAGAGAGCGGGTACCGTGCCGCTTTGTGGGACTTCCAGCACCCTTACAAACTCTGATTTGGCACAACCGACCGCCGGGGGACTACCACCATTTTCGGCCCACACCCTGATCTTGCACGCAGAACCGACACCCGAAAATGGCGGCTGTACCCGTGTCCGCGAACGCAGCGGTGACTCGGGTACAGGCACCTATTTCCGGCGCAGGCCGGTGTTGACACACACCAAGCCATTAGCGGAAATAGGTGCCAGTCCCCCGGCGGCGCTTGTGGATGGCAGATGCCAAATATGATATCTCGAGCGCAGCATCCCGGAAGCATCGGCATTTCCGGGATTTGAGATATCGAAAGGGAAGTCACCCCATCAACACGCCGGACAGCACGTTGTTGAGCAGGTGCAGCAGGATGGGCGGCCACAGCGAGCGCGTCAGCTCCATCATCAGGCCGAAGACCCATCCGGCGACGAGAATGGCGGCGCTGAGCGACAGCAGGCCCCAGTGCGGGCCCTGCATATACAGCCAGCCCGGCCAGTGGATGGCCAGGAACATCAGCGCCGTCATCAGGTTGGCCCGCTGGAACGAGTGGCGTTCCCGGAGCTTTTGGAAGATGAAGCCCCGGAACAGCAATTCCTCCGCGAAAGCCACAATGGACATTCCGAAGACAAGGCCCGCGTAGTCCGCACCGGTCATAACAGCCAGTTTATGCAGTCCGCCACCCTGCAGAAGAATCGCGGAGGCCGCACAGAACGCGAGAAATCCCGTCATGATTCCCAGGGCGAACAGGAGCGCGCGGCCGCGCGGAAAGGTGTTGAGCCGGAGAAAAGCCGCCGGATGCACCCCCTCGACCCGCTTCAAATAGGCAAGCACCGGCAGGACCCATAGCGAGAGGCGCAGCCCCTGCGACCAGCACTGCCGAAGCCAACCGGTCTCTATGCCGTAATCGACCGGCATAAGCAGGACAACCCGCAGTATCCAGGCCGCATAAAACAGCAACACGAATTCCCAGAAACGCCGATTGGGACCAAGGGCCGTCTGCGGGGTCTGGAATGGCGTGTTCATGCCAAAAGTATGCTTTTGCAATGGAGGGAAAGCAATCTGCCCGAATCCAAATCAGCAATTGAAGAACGCGGCAGGATGCCGCGTCTACGTAGAAGAGGCTTCCAGCCTCTTTCCTCGACGGCCTCTTGCGCGCGTTCGCGTGCAAGAAACGCGAGAGGATGCCGCGTCCACTTTTCCGCGCGCCGCCGCAAATGTGTATCATGGCTTCGTTGTTCCCGATTGACCTTGTGCCGTCTCTGTAGAAGGAACGTCGTCATGAATCGCACTTTCAGATCAGTCTTGGCGACAGGGGCGCTATTGATCGCCGCACAGGCTTTCACCGCCGCGCAAGAGGTGAGCGAGGCCAATAAAGCCATCAACGTCGGCGACCGCAAGCAGTGGTTTATTGACGGACTCTTCTTTGCATCGTCAGCCAACGTCAGCCTTCACGTGATTCCCCCGGTCAAGACCGGCGAGCGAGCACTGGTGTCCGACCGCCCCTGGGAGAATGCGACACTGAACTGGTTCAGCGTGATGGCGGACGGCGGCAAGTACCGCATGTGGTATGAGTGCTACGACGTCGAGGGATGGCCGACCACCGATGACACCTCCTTTTGTTATGCGGAATCAGCGGACGGAATACACTGGCAAAAACCGGCGCTCGGGCTCTTCTCCTACCACGGCGCAAACGACAACAACATCCTCTTTCGTCAAATCGGCGAGGAGGGGGCGCGTTCCCGGGTTCACGGCGCGTGCGTGTTCAAAGACCCGAACGCAGCGCCGGAGGCGAGGTACAAGGCCGTGTCTCAGGGAATGTTTGCCAGTGCCAATCCGTCCTATCGCATCGCCGGCATGTGTTCTGCCGACGGGCTGCACTGGACGCGCCAGACGGCACCCCCTCTGCGACGTGTTCGCCGACAGCCAATATTCCGCATTCTGGGATGCGGCTGTGGAGCAGTACGTGCTCTATGGCCGCGTGAGCGGCCACGGACGGGCCATCGGCCGCAGTGCGAGCAGCCGGTTCGACCGCTTTGCGCCGCCGGAACTGGTGCTCCAGACCGACGACCGGGACCCGCCCGGCACGGACCTTTACAACCCCGCCGCCTTCCAGTATCCCGATGGGGACCGGGTCTATCTGATGTTTCCAAGCCTCTACCGGCACGACGCGGACACACTCGACATCCATCTGGCCGTGAGCCGCGACGGCGTCCACTGGTCCTGGCCCGAGCGCGGGACGCCCTTCATTGCCCTGGGTCCGGCCGGGAGTTTCGACAGCGGTTCGCTGTACATGGGGCAGGGCATGGTCCGCGTCGGTGATGAACTCTGGCAGTACTACAGCGGCGCGGCCCTGAAACACAACGAGGCCGAACTCGACGCGCTGGCCAAACCGGAGAACCAGCGTGTGTTCAGCCGGGTTGTTTCGCGCCTTGACGGCTTGGTGGCCGCGCAGGCCGGAGCGGTGGAAGGCACCTTTACGACACCGCCGCTGAATTTCGACGGGCACGCCCTCCTGATCAATCTGAAAACGGAAGCAAGCGGCGAAGTCCGCATTGGCCTGCTTGACGGTGATGACAAGCCCATCGCAGGACACGCGCTGGAAGATTGCATGCCGATCACCGGAGACTATATTGAGAAATGCGTTGCCTGGAAGACCGGTGAAGACCTGGGTACCCCGGAGAAGTCACCGGTCAGGATGGTGGTCAAAATGCGAGACGCCAGGCTGTTCGCATTTCGTTTTGCCCGCTGACAGCCCTGACCCCGCCAGAGGCGGGAAAGCCTGCCCCTCCTTGTCAAGGGGAGGGAGAAACAAGATCCGTTTCAGCAGGCCAGAATGATCCAACCGTGTTCGCCCCCTTCGGGGACGGGTTGGTTTGAACTGTTTACCACGGGTTCCCTTCGGTCACCCGTGGCTACTGTTGTGCGGCCCCTCCGGGGCCGAAGACGCCATGGTATCTTGCATAGCCTCGGGGCCGAAGACGCCATGGCTATTGTGCATGACCCCGGGACCGAGGATGCCGTGTTATCGTGCATAGCCCCGGGGCCGAAGACGCCGGGGCTATTGTGCATTACTCCGGGGCCAAAGACGTCGTGGCTGTTCTGTATGCCCCAAAACCGAAGACGCCGGGGCGATCGTTATTCGGCCTCTTCGGGGGTGAAGGCAAGGAACGGGCGCAACGAAGGATTAATCTGCAGGGTCATGCCTGTGGGAGAGTTCGCGGATGCGGGCATGGAGTGCGGGTCTGTAGCCGCAGAGGAAGAATATCTCGGCCACGAGAAAGATCGGGCCTATGACCATTTGGAACAGATTGTCAGTCAGGGCGGGCCGGCGCTTTTCAAACACGGCATGCCCCACCAGTTGAAAGATCCAGCCACCTATGAAGAACCCAAGGAACACGGCCGCAACCACCAGCCACGACTGCCGGCCGGTCCAGTGGGCCAGCGCCAGCGTGGGCAGGATGAACAGCGCCATGCCTAAACCAAAGGCGGGCTGAAGCAGGAAGTAATACACCAGCCCGCCCGCCACGAGCAGCATCGCCGGTGTGACTGCCGCCCCCCCCACGTTCACTGAAACGCTGCTGAGCAGCACCAGCACCGAGAATACAATCGTCGGAATGCCGATGAAATGGGTGAGTTTGTTTAGCGGGTGCCGGTGGTAGGCCTCATAGAAAGCCATATGCTCTTCAATGCTTTTCATTTCTGCAATAACCTCCTGCAATAAAACCCGCCACAACGGCGGGATGTTCCCCGGCCCGTCTGCCGGACATCTTTTTTCAGAGTTCGCTGGCAACGACACGGCTTTGGCTGGTTTGGTGCGTCAGGCAAGCCAAAGCGGTGTCGCCGCTAAGCTCTGCCACCGCACTCCAAAACGGACAGCTTCTTCAGGGAAACGCCCCATGCAAAACCGGAAAAGCACAACTTGTCCCGCCAATCGGCCAATGTATTACACGCATGAAAGAAACGCGGGCCGCCGCCCATGGCAGCGACCCGCGAAATGCGCGTCCATACTGGTCTGAAACGACCTTCTAGAATACCGACGACATGACGCCCAGCAGGTTGGCCACGCCACGGTTGCAGAAGGTTTCACCGTTCGGCTCATACTTGGCGAATTCGACGTGCCCGTCCATGAACAGCACGTTGGAACCGCCCGGAATGTGGTTGAATGCCGACGGAATGTAGGCAACGTGGTCAAAGGTTACGGGCAGCGAGCTCTGGGCCACATTGGCGCTGCCCGCATTGTTGATGTCCGTGATCAGAAAGCGCTCGATGCCTTCCCGAATACGGTAAACCGTGCTTGAGCCCCCGTTTCCAAGACCGGCGGCAATGGGTATGTCCCCATCCACAGCGGCGGCCATTCTTGCGGCGTCCTTGGCGGCGAACGCAGACACCAAACCTTGTCCGTTGAACAGGGCATCAATGGCGGCGATAATCTGCGAAGCACCCTCGGTCGGAGGATTGGCGGGAATCTTGTCAGCTTCACCCACAAGACTGAAGACGGTGGTCAGCGTAGTCATGGGCAACATACCGTAGGACGTGCCGTAACGGTCAAACACCCAGCCAAGATAGGCATAGCTGTTGCCGGCGGCGCTGGCGCAGCGGCTTGCACCCAGTTCGCTGTTCGTCGGCCACGTGGTATTCATGCAAATGTCGTCGCTGCCCGGCGCTGTGAAGCGTTTCTTCATGAGTCCGGCACCCGGCGAGGAGGGGCATACCAGGATCCAGGGGTCGGTCAGATATTCAGGATAGAGGGCAAACATGTTGGGACAAACGTTCACCACGGCTCATTGTGGTCATGGTGCCAGTTGAGCATGCCCGCCTGCATGGTGGGGAAGCTGCCCTTGGCCTCATTGGAATACATTTTGAACACCAGGCCCATTTGCTTGAGATTATTCTGACAGCTTGACCGGCGCGCCGCCTCGCGGGCGCGGGCCAGCGCCGGCAGCAGGATGGCGGCCAGGATGCCGATGATGGCAATGACCACCAGAAGTTCAATGAGTGTGAAACCAGACTTTTTCTTCATGATGAATGCTCCGTTTTTGCGTTGAACCCTTCGCACATGGTCCCCAGTATGGGGGCACACGACAAACTTTGGCCTCGTCGTCAGTCTATGCCGCGCCCTCCTTTCCGCGCAACCTGGGTGTTGTTTGGGGGGTGCCCTTCACTGCGCCCCGAATTTCCGGACAGAATTTGAACATACTTTCATAATACAACGTCAATCTAACATACCCGGCATGGACTGTCAAGGGGCCGGGGTTCCTGTGCGGGCAAAAGAAATTCCCACCCGTTGACATG
>CAIJOU010000719.1 GCA_903822375.1 Candidatus Hydrogenedentota bacterium | reverse complement strand
TAGCGGCTGTTGGTGTTGCCTATTTCGAGGATGGGACCAGGCACGGAGGCGCCTTCGGCGACGAGCAGTTTGAGTTTGCCCGCGCCGTCCTGCACCACGGAAAGGACGGTCACGGGGCCGTTCTTGACGGACATCTGGATGGAGAGTCCGCATCCCGGTTTGCCGTGGTAGATGGGCAGCGGCACGAGCCGCACTTTGCCCTCGGCGATGGCCATGTGCCCGGGCCCGTCGTGGCCGAGCAGGATGACGTCGTCCTCGAAGTCCATCAGGTAGGGCTCGGAGAAGGAGCCGCCGACGCCGAGCAGGTCGAGGATCTTCATGGCCTGCACGTTCTTGATTTCGCATTCCCCGGCGACGGGTACACCGTGGGCGGTGAGCAGCGAATTGCCGGCAATCACCGAGGTCACGATGTTCTCGTAGGCGTTGCCGGGCTGGCCCTCATAGTAGTAGGCCATGGCACCAAGTTGGTGCCCCTGTGCCAACTTGTCCAGAGCAACAGAGGTGTGCGCGGCGCGGCGCAGTTCTTTTTCGCTGCATTCCGGCGACACGTCGAACTCGCGGTGGAACTGGCGGAGCTTTTCGTCCACCTCGGCCTCCGTGGTTTCTTCGCGGTGGCGGTGGAGTTCGCACATTTCGAGCAGTTCGAAATGGCAGCCGAACACGGCCGCTTGCTGGGTCATGTCGCTATAGACGTCAAGCATGCCGCAGTAGTAGTGGCCCAAAATGCCAACCCGGTTCTCGCGCATGCCGCCGGCCACGCGGGCGGCGTCGACCCAGTCCTGGATTTCAGCCCAGGATTCGGCGTCGTCCAGGGTGCCCGTGACCAGATGATAGTCGATGCCGGCCCTGTTGAAGACACATGCGATTTCGGGCGCAGAACAGCTTTGGCAGTTCGCGAGCCATTCCCCGGTCATCCGGCCGCGGTCCCCCAGGCCGTTAAAGGCGGCATAGTCCAGTTGTCGTACGGGCTGGAGGTTGAGGATAACAACCGGAACCTTAGCCTTCTGAACGACGGGCAGGACGGTGGAACTGAGCGCATAGGTGGAAATATAGAGAAAGATGACCTCGACGTCCGAGGTCTTGAACAGGTCCGCTGCGTGGCGAGCCTTTTCGACCGAGTCCACCATGCCGGCATCGATTACCTCAATTCCGGTGGCGGACAGACGCTGGCGGATGCCCTCCTGGTAACCAACCAGTTTGTCCAAAAGACCCTCGAACTGGGGCCAATAGGTGTCCAAACCAATGCCGAAAAGCCCCGCCTTGAGATTCCCAACTCCGGTGTACATGCTTTAAGATCCTTTGAGGTGCCGATTGTAAACCCTTGCAAAACCCGGAAAGTGAGAATGATACCGTTCTTCTGTCCAGACCTGCCACCTTTCGGACGGTGGCATCCGGGGGCCATCGCATTGTTCTTCAGGGACCAAGGCCGTCCGGCACGTGAATAAGTTTCGTGTTCCAAAGTGTTTACAGGGCATGAGAAACAAGACAAAAGTCCGGCGCGCGCGGGGGCACGAAAGGATTAAGCCATGCAGCTTGTAAGGTTGATTTACGTGAGTGTCATGACCGAGGCATGCGACACCACCGCGCTGCAGCGAATACTGGAGGTGTCGCGCACGAAGAATACGGCGCGAAAGATTACCGGGGTGCTCTGTTATGACCCCTCTTTCTTCCTGCAGTGCCTTGAAGGCCCCAAGGACACGGTCAACGCGCTTTATGGAGATATTGTCAGGGATGTGCGTCACAAGGATGTCACGCTGCTCGAATACGTCACGGTGGAAGAAAGGGAATTTGGCGCCTGGTCAATGGCATTCGTGCACGCCAGCACCATAGACAAGCAGGTCCTTGAGAAACACACCCAAGGTCTGCGTTTTGACCCGTTTGAACTGAGTTCCGAACAGGCGAATGATTTCCTTGTGGATGTGGCCCATCACACAAGCAGGCATATGGCCGCGCAACGGTAAACGGTCCATTCCGGCAACGCCGCCGACGGCGGGCCCCGGTCAACCCACTATAGGGAGAATACTAATGGAGAGTTTCGGAGAGGTCACGTTTAAGGGAAATCCCTTGACAGTCGTGGGGCCCAGACTGAATGTTGGCGACGAAGCCCCGGAGTTTCAACTGCTTGCCAACGACCTGAGCCCGGTGAGCCTGTCGGATTCGGCAGGAAAGGTGCGACTCATCTCGGTGGTGCCGTCCCTGGACACGCCGGTGTGCGATCTGCAGACGCGCAGTTTCAACAAGCAACTGGACGCGCTTGGAGACAAGGTAACCGGCTATACGGTCAGCGTTGACCTTCCCTTTGCCCAGGCACGCTGGTGCGGCGTGGCGGGTGTGGACCGCATGAAGACGCTTTCTGACCACCGGGACCTGTCATTCGGTGACGCTTACGGCACCCACATCAAGGAATTGCGCCTGGAAGCCAGGGCGGTGTTTGTCGTGGATGCGACGGGGGTGGTCCGGTACGTGGAATACGTCCCTGAGGTCACCAATGCGCCGGACTACGATGCGGCCCTGGCGGCGGTGAAAGCGCTCTTGGGATAGACTGCGGAATCGATTTGGCGCAGTCCCCTTCATTGACTTTCGGGGAAGCTTCGGCTACTGTTCCATGATACCCGGTTGACCCCAACTTGGGGTTGGCGGCACAGGAGGGTTCTTCATGGCTGTGGGCGAAACGCTCAAGGGTGGCGGAGCCACCATGACCCGGCAGGACAAAGAGCGCATCTTTGGCCTGTTTGGCCGGTACATTAACAAAAACCAGATCAAGTATCTCAGTGCGGGGCACTTGGATGTCTTTGAGACCCGGCGTGAGGGGGTGGGATTCACGGACCCGCTGACGGGCAGGAGCATGTATGACTGCTTTACGGCTGCGGGCTGTTTCAACGTGTCCCGCCACAATCCGGAAGTCATGGCGGCGCTGGCGGAAGCGGCGGACGAACTGGACATGGGCAGTTGTCTCCTGTCCTCCCCGCAGAAAGAGGAACTCAAACGCCGTCTGACCGCGCTTGCCCCGGGCGACCTCAACAACGTGCTGTTTGCCGCGGGCGGCGGCGAGGCGGTGGAATGCGCGCTGAAAATGGCGCGGGGCGCGACAGGCCGCAAGCAGATTATCTCCACGGTGAAGGCTTACCACGGCCACACGGGCTTCGCGCTGAGCGCCAACGGCAAGGAGCACTATCGGCACTGTTTTGAGCCGCTCATGCCGGAATTCACCTTTGTGCCATTCAATGACCTCCCTGCAATGGAGAAGGTGGTTTCGGACAGCACGGCAGCCGTGGTCATTGAGCCGGTGCAGGGCGAGGCGGGCATCTTTCCCGGCACCGACGCCTATCTGCGCGGGTTGCGCGAACTGTGCGACCGGCACGGCGCGCTGCTCGTCTTTGACGAAATCCAGACGGGCTTCGGGCGGACGGGGCGCATGTTCGCCTCGGAGCATTCCGGCGTGGTGCCGGACATCATGACCGTGGCCAAGTCGCTTGGCGGCGGCTTGTATGCAAATGCAGCCATGCTGTATCGCGACATCCCGGTGCTGCAAGCGTTCACGGCGCAATATCCGGATTTTCATGAGACCCACAGCGGCGGCAGTGACATCGCATGCAGGGTCTCGCTCAAAGTGCTCGACTATCTGGAGGAGCACAAGCTCTGTGAAAACTCGGCCCGGCAGGGCATGCGCCTGAAGGAAGCGCTGCAGGACCTGATGCGCGCCAATCCCAGGATTATCCGGGAGGTTCGTGGCGTCGGGCTGATGGTCGGTCTGGAATATGTGCACGAGTTCATGGGGCCGATGATGTCCGACGCGCTGGCGAAGCACGGCGTGTTTGCCGCCTATTCGGGCAATGCGCCGCAGGTCATGCGGTTCATGGTGCCCATCACCGTGTCGGACCCGGAACTGGACAACATTATCAAGGCCATTCGTGAGGCGGTTAAGG
>CAIJOU010000718.1 GCA_903822375.1 Candidatus Hydrogenedentota bacterium | reverse complement strand
GGGTCATTTCGCTGAGATTGGGCATCGTGACCTTCGGGCCGAGGCTCACCACAAGACTCGCAACAATATTGAGGGCAATTCTTGTGCCGCCGGGAGGACTTTGCGACAGCACCCGACCCGCCGGCACCGCGTCACTGAAGTCATATACCACCAATCCGACCACGATATTGGCACTTTGAATGGATGACTCGGCAACAGCCTGGGTCATGCCGAGAACGTCCGGCATAATCACATCAACCCCTTTGCTGATGACAATATCCACCGTGGAGCCCCAGGGTTCTTGTGCGCCGCCTGCGGGTGTCTGCCGAACTACGCGGCCCAAAGGCACCGTGTCGCTGAAGTCCTCCGTTATCCTGCCCACCACCAGCCCTGCGTCGGTGATTGTCTCGGACGCGACAGACTGGGCTTGCCCGGTCACATCAGGCACCGTGACTATTTGCCGTGCGAAGGCGGCCGTCACGGTCGTGTCTGCGTTCACGTTCGATAGTATGTACGGCGCGTTCGCGGTGATGCTGCCGTTGCTCACCGTCAATGAGGACAGGGTGTAGCCCCGATTCACGGTGACCAACACCGTTGCGCCCCCCCCGGTCAGAATCGTTGCCGGGCCCGTCACCGTGCCGCCTGCGGGCGGACTGGGCGCATAGGTCACCGTGTTGCTATTGGCCGTGAACGAGGCCGTCACGGTCGTGTTCGCGGTCACACCCGACAAGACGTGCGGCGCGCCCGCTGTGATGCTGCCGTTGCTCGCCGTCAAGGAGGACAGGGTGTAGCCCGGATTCGCGGTGACAGAGACGGTTGCATTCTCCCCGGTCAGTATCGTTGCCGGGCCCGTCACGGTGCCGCCTGCGGACGGACTGGACGCATAGATTGCCGTGTTGCTGTTCGCTGTGAACGAGGCCGTCACGGTCGTGTCCTCCGTCACATGCGACAGAATGTACGGCGCGGTCAACGTGATGCTGCCGTTGCTCACCGTCAGCGAGGACAGGGTATAGCCGGGATTCACTGTCACACTGAGCGTTGCCGTCGTGCCGGTGTCCACCGTTTCGGGGCCGGACACAGCGCCACTCTCCACAGGGTTCGCCAGATAGCCCACCGGATTGTGCTTTGCAGCGAATGTGGCGGTTACGGTGGTGCTCTCCGTCACGCCGTACAGCATGTACGGTGCACTGTCTGAAACCGTCCCGTTTGACGCCGTCACGCTGGCAATGCTGTACCCGGTGTTCGCCGTGACTGAGACCGGGACGGTGTCACCCGTCAACACCGTCGCTGCCCCCGTCACCATGCCGCCTTCGGCAGGACTGGCGACATAGGTCACACGGTTTGTGTTCGCCGTGAATACCGCTGTCACGGTTGTGTCCGCCGTCACATTCGACAGCATGTACGGTGGGCTGTCTGAAACCGTCCCGTTTGATGCCATCACACTGGCAATGCTGTACCCGGTGTTTGCCGTGACCGTGACCGGGGCGGTGTCGCCCGTCAAGACTATCGCGGGACCGGTCACCGTCCCATTCGTGGCCGGCGTCGCTGAATAGGTGATCGTGTTGGCGTGCGGCGTGAATGACGCTGTTATGGTCGTGTCCGCCGTCACATCCGACAAAATGTACGGCGGACCTGCCGAGATATTACCGTTCGACGCCGTCACGCTGGCAATGCTGTAGCCGGCGTTTGCGGTTGCTGTCACGGTCACCGTGCCCACGGTGTCCTGAATGGCCGCCGGCCCCGTCACCGTGCCGCCCTCCAATGGAATTGCCAGATAGTCCACCGGGTTGGTCTTGGCGAACACCGCAGTAACGGTGGTGTTCTCCGTAACACCTGACAGCATATGGGGCGCGGAGGCCGTTATGCTGCCGCTGCTCACGTTCCACGAGGACAGGACATATCCCGGATTAGCCGCCACCGCAACCGTTGCCGTCGCGCCGTCGGCCACGGTTTCGGGACCGGTCACCAACCCTGCACCCGCAGGGTCGGTCACGTAGGATAATGTGAAGGTGCGGGGCCCAAGGCTTAGGGTCAGACTCACCATCGACAGCGCCATCACCAGCGTGCCTGCCGCTGGAGACTGGCCGGTCACGCGCCCTGCCGGTACGGAACGGCTGTACTCTGTGGACACGGCGCCAACGGAAAGGGTCTGGACGCCCAACAGCGTTGAGGCCGCTTCCGGCGTCCAGCCCGAAACATCGGGCACCGCCACCATCTTAGCATAGGGCAATTCATAGGCGCCCATGTCGATGCGCTTGCCCTGGCGCCTGGGATTCCCAAGCAGGTCCGTGGAGGTCACACCCAAGTCAATGCCGGAGTCAATACACGGTGACGAAACATTCAACTGCAGATTCCCGGAAGAAGCCAGAACAAACAACGGATCCGCACTGAGATTGGCCACGCCTGCATATCCGCCCTGCACGCACGAACCGCTCACCGAGGCCTCAGAAGAAGCATCACAGTAAATCTCCGGTCCGTTTGGTGCCGTATCGCCCCAGAGGATGCAGTTCGTCATAATGGGCGCAGAGGAGTAGTAATTGCACATTGCTGCGCCGCCGTAGGAAACGCTGTTTCCGAAGAATGTACAGTTCGTCACTGACGGCGACGCGTGGTAGTTAAAGACACCGCCGCCATTCCCTTGATACACGGAATTGACCGTGTTGCCCGCAAACACGCAGTTGGTTAACCTCGCTGATGAGTAAATGTTGTACAGGCCGCCGCCGGCGTATCCCGTATGGTTTCTTGAAAAGATGCAGTTAAGGGCAAATACATCAGAGTTGTTGTTGTCTACCCCTGCGCCGCCGTAAGCGGTGTTGTCGCTAAACACGCAGTTATCAAGAGACAGGGTGGATGTGATGTTATCGATTCCGCCGCCGTAACTGGATGCGGTGTTTTCGTAGAAGGTGCAGTTCCTCAGTTCTGACAGGGAGAAGTAGCCGCTGTAAATCCCGGCGCCAAAAGAGGCGCTGTTTCTGGAGAACGTGCAGTTCGTCAACACCAGCGATGCGTCGTAGTTGTACATCCCACCGCCTTTGCTATTCTTGCTGTCGCTGCCGATGCCGGCGACGTTGTCCGAGAACGTGCAGTTGGCAAACCGAACCGAACATCCGTTGTTGTATGCCCCTCCTCCGTTGGGGGCCCCCAAGCCGTGCCTGACGACGAACCCGTCGAGTGTGGCGTTGTTCGCACCGACAACGCATTGGAACGCGTTCTGCCCGTCAATAACCGTGATGCGTCCTCTCCAGTCGCGCTGGTCACGCGCGGTTTCCGTTCCGGAAAAGCCGCCGTACACCGCCACCCCCACATTCATCCTCAGCACGAGACCCGTGGTGGCGGCGTAGATCCCCCCGGCCACCCAGACTTCGCCGCCGCCGTTTGCGGAGGCCGCATTGACCCCGGACTGAATGTCATGGAACGCCATATCCCAAGATTGGCCGTCAGGCGAGGTCGCTGTAGATGCGGCGTTCACGCGGAACACGCCCGCCGCAAAGGCGGGTTGAATGCACATGAACCCGGTGATGAGCGAGATGAGTATGCGCACAGGCATGTCTTCCTCCCTTTCTCTTGCTGGACCGCGAAACGCCAATCTTGCAGACCACCCGAACCGCAACCCAACAATGACAATTCCAACAAGAACCGCCTTTTCAATTAAAGCCAGTTTATCATATCTGAGGGATTGTCGAAGCAAAAGAGCTGCGGGCGCCAGTTCTCCGAATCTGGTTCAAAGTGGCAGTCATACAGGGAAGAATCAAGCTCTCTGGAGAAATGGGCAGCGCCGTTGACGGGGGGCACACGAAGAAAGGGCGAATTACCCGACCTTGGCGTCAAGCTCTTCGAAGGCGGCCTTCATGAGGAGCGGCCAGACAACGGTGGCGTCGCTGAGCACTTCGGCGAAGCGACCGCCCTGGGCGGGGGGGATAAACTTGCCCCAGCTCACGCCCTCGGAGTAGGTGCAGCCGGAGAGGCCGCCCCAGTGGACGGGTTCGGGGCAGATGCGGATGCCGTACTTGAAGCGCGGCGCGGGCAGGCCGACGCCGAGGCGGTCGGCCGTGATGTCGTAGTAGGGGGCCACCTGCTGGGCCCAGTTGCGGGGCACGCCGCCGCCGACGGTGAAGATGCCGATGCTTTCGGCGCGGCCGATGAGGCGGGCGTATTTCTGCAGGTCGAGGAAGGGATTGAACGCCGGTATGGCCGAGAAGACCTCGTCCGGGTCGAGCGGTTGGCCGCTGTCGGCCAGCCCCTTGGCCTTAAGCGCGGCGCGCATGGCCCAGGTGGAGAAGTCGAGGCCCATCTCGCTGTCGGTGAAGGCCGGAATGAACACGGGCACATTCTTGCGGTAGGCGCTGCGCAGGATGCCGGGACCCTGGTCGCGCAGGTCCAGTTCGGCGCCGACGGCGCGGCAGAAGCGCGCGGAGGACCAGACACCGTCTTCGGGGGTGGTGCTGGCCAGCACATGGGCCACCAGCTCGCACACGTCGTTGAGGTTGGATTCCATCTCCAGCGTGTCGTAGATGCGGTTGTAGCCCTTTTCAAAAAGCTCGGTGTCGTCCGCGTCGGGGCTGACGGCATAGTGGGCCAGGCCGATGGACTCGGTCAGCCCGTGGGCCATGAGCGCGCCCGTGGCGACCACGGCATGCACCAGCCCGCGGTCGATCATCTCGCAGATGAGCCGGCCCTGCTTGGCGACGGTCATCGCGCCGGACAGGGTCAGCACGACACGGCAGCCCGGTTCGGCGGCCATGGCAAGGAGCACGTCGAGCGCCTCACCGAGCTGGCGCCCGCCGAAGGCCGTCTTGGCCATCGCGCGCACCAGCCCGGCAAAGCTGTCTACCCGACTAAGATCAAGGCTTTCCAGCGGCATGAGGCCGTCGGAACGCCCGTCATGGAGTTGTCGGTGGTTCAAGAGGGGTACTTCCCAAAGCGGTGTCTCAGCAGGCGAGTGCCGGTTCCGCAGTCTGGACAGGGGCGTCCACGAGGGATGGGTCGGCCGCAAAGCGATACTCTTCACGCACGGAGACATCGCCGAGGTCGATTTCTTCCCGGATATACCGCAGCACTTCGCGTGGCTCCGTTGTTCCACAGGTGAACACGTCCATCGCGATCAGCCCCAAGTCCGCGTAAGTGTGTGCGGAGCAATGGCTCTCGTCAAGCATGACGACGGCGGTGAAACCGGGCGGGCTGTCCTGCCCGAATTTGTACCGGATCTGGGAGACCACGGTAGCCCCGGCCCGCTCTGCCGCACGCGCCATCGCGTTCAGCACCAATTTGTCATCCAGACAAATTTCGCGGGCCACATTAGAACAGTCGATCAGTAGATGCTTGCCCTTGTGCAACTCATAAACCCTCCTATACGCTGTAACTCATGTTTACCGGACGGACGCACAGCCTGAACGGTCAGGCCGCACTTCACCCGTTCGGGGGGGTCCATACGAACACACTTCCACCAGGCGTGGAAATCCCCACCCGGCGGTAGGCGCGATATAGTAGTGAAATCACCCCTCCAGATCAAGCAAAATTTTCGACTAAATTTCCCGCGCTTTCCGGCGAGCGAAATACATAACGCAAACTATTGTACCACATAAACTTACGGCACGTTTTATTTGCCCATATTCTGGGGGGGTGGTGGGGGCGGAATCCCTGTGGCGTCCGCGGGGGACAAAAAAACTGTCCTTGCCGCGCAGAAACTGAAGACCGTGGCGACCTTTGGGGCGGTTGCTTTGCGTGTCCAATCGTCGG
>CAIJOU010000717.1 GCA_903822375.1 Candidatus Hydrogenedentota bacterium | reverse complement strand
CCTTGAGCGAAACCACATGGAAGCTGCTTTGGCCTTCGTGCATGACAAGAAACGGCTATGTCTTCATATTCCATGCGAAAATGATGGCGGTATGAGAACGTTGGGGTTTTTCAACAGGTCCACTGGCACCATTTCCAGCCAGCGGCCCAAGAGTCTTAGCCATAACGGAGAAATGGAAATGGTGCCTGTACCCGTGCTGCAATGGTGTTGGCGGACTCGGGTACAGCCATCATTTTCGACAGGATGTCTTGAGGAGACCGGTCGGCGTCTGACCGAAAATGGTGGCAGTCCCCCGGCGGTGGTGTGCTTCCGTGGAGGCTACGGGCACCTGTCCCCGTGTGGGCAGGCATTGAGAGAATAGAGTCACTTGCGGAAACGGGATGCCAGTCCCCTTTGGCCGTTTTGAAAATGGGCGGGCAACCCGCTACACTGGCCCCATCGGCCAAGGGCCGTGTTGGCAAGGACTCGGTCAAGGAAGGTAGGAAGCCATGAAGATATCGGTGCGCGTGCAGTTGATGGTCATGATGTTCGTCCAGTTCTTCGTCTGGGGAACCTGGTATGTGGCGATGGGCGTGTACCTGCCCAAGATTGGGTTCACCAACTCGCAAATCGGTCTGGCCTACAGCAGCACGGGCTGGGCGGCCATCGTCACGCCGTTCTTCATGGGCATGATCGCCGACCGCTTCTTCCCGGCGCAGATGGTGCTTGCCGTGCTGAATCTCGTGGGTGCCGCGCTGCTCTGGCTGGCCGCGATTACCACAACGCCGACTCTGTTCCTTGTTTATCTGTTTGCGTACACGATGTGCTTCATGCCGACGCTCTCGCTGACCAGCGCCATCGCTTTTAACCAGATGGACAGTCCGCAGAAGCAGTTCCCTGCCATCCGTGTCATGGGCACCACGGCCTGGATCGCGGCCGGATTCTTTGTCAGCTGGATCTATCTGGACGGCAAGACGGGCGGGTTGCACTTGGTGTTTGGCGAAGCAGGCAAGACAGGCCTGCAAAGCATCGTTGAGACGGCATGGACGTTCAAGCTTGGCGCCATTTGCGCGCTGGTAATGGGGTTGTATGCGTTGACGCTGCCCAACACCCCCCCCAAGCTTGCGGGGAAGAAGGTGCTGGTGCGGGACGTGTTGGGGTTGGACGCGCTGGCCCTGATGAAGGACCGCTCCTTCCTGGTGTTCATTGTCAGTTCGCTGCTGATCTGCATCCCGCTGTCGTTCTATTACGGCTTTGCGGCCTCCTACCTGGCCGGAGGCGGCATAAAGAACATCACGGCCGTCATGTCGCTGGGCCAGGCCTCGGAATTCTGCTTTATGCTCGTCATCCCGTTCTTCTTCGCCCGTCTTGGCGTGAAGAAGATGCTGCTGGTGGGCATGGGCGCCTGGGTGGTTCGATATCTTTGCTTCGGCATGGGCAACGGGCAGGGGCTTATTGCGCTGTGGTATCTGGGCATTTTGCTGCACGGCGTGTGCTACGACTTCTTCTTTGTCACGGGCCAGATTTACACCGACATGCGCGCGCCCAAGGAATTGCAGGCAAGCGCGCAGGGCCTGTTCGCACTGGCCACGTGGGGCATTGGAATGACCATCGGCACCACGGCCTCGGGCTGGGTGGCCGACTTCTTCAGCAAGCCCGGCGCCACGCCCGATGCGGCCAAGGTGATGAATTGGTTCGGCATCTGGATGACACCGGCCGCGCTGGCGTTTGCAGTGTTTCTGATCTTCTTCGTGTTCTTCTCGGAAAAGGGACTCGAGAAGAAAGACGGAAAGTAACACCTCGGCCTGAAAGGTGCTCTTCTTCTGGCTCCTGAATGCTGACTTCTGAATTCTCCGGCGCGGCTTCGCCGTGCCGTCTCACAGTCCCGCGCTGCCCTTGAGCAGGTATGCCACGCGCTGGCCCATGGTCAGGGAGGCCCCGCGCATGTCCACATCATTCAGAACGGCGCCCTTGAGATGGGCGTTGCGGAAGACCGCAAGTTTCACCGTGGCCCCCGTCAGGTTGGCACCCTCCAGCGTTGCGCCGAAGAAGTTGGCCATGTCCAGCGATGTTTCCACCAGTGACGCTCCCGTAAGGTCGGCGCCCGACAGATCAGTTTCGGTGAGGTCGGCCTCATACAAATTCGCGTAGCGCAGATTGACCGCATGCAGGTCGAGCTGCCGCAGGACGGTATGGTTGAGCGTGGCCTCCTGCAGGCAGGCGTCCTCCAGCAGCGCGCCCTTCAGGTCGGCGCGGCTCAGGTCGGCACCGCGCAGGTTGCAGCGGCGAAGGTCGGCCCCCGCCAGCTTGGCGCCAAAGAAATTTGCGTGCTCCAGGTTCACGCCCGCGAAATTCACGTTCAGCAGGGCCGCATTCGCAAAATTCGTGTGGCGCAGATTGGCCGTGCTCAGGTCGCGGCCGCACAGGTTGATGCCGCTCAGGTCCGGTTTTGTCGCTTTGGTTTCGGCGCGCCATTTGTTCCACGCCTCCACCCCCTCCATGATAAGGCTCACGTGCTGCGAATAGGCCATGCCGCCACTCCCAATGGTTGTGTCACGCCCCTGAACACCCGTCTGGAGAATTATGCGCAAACTTCCATAATTGTCAGTGGGCAGAATTATACCAGCAATGCTTGAGCCTGTAAACCGTGACGTGTACAGTATCAGCGCGTCGGCGGAAAGCACTTTACGCCGGCGGAATTTCACGGGAGGCATTCAGATGAAGCCGCAAATGCTGTTTGTGATTGGCGCCCCAAGGTCGGGCACCACCATGCTGGAACGGATGCTTTCAGCGCACTCGATGATTCAGGGCGGTCCCGAGCCGCACCTGCTCACGCCGCTTGCGTACCTGGGTGTGTGGTCCAAGGTGGACAAGGCCCCCTACGACCACATTCTCGCGGCCGAAGCGCAGCGGGGCTTTGTGGCGCAGTTGCCCCGGGGTGAGGCCGACTATTGGGATGCCTGCCGTGCCTACTGCGACACGCTTTACGGGCGCTACATGGATGCCTGCGGTGCCGGGCGCGAAATATGCCTCGACAAGACCCCCGCCTATGCGCTCATACTGCCGTTCATGCAGAAAGTGTTTCCTGACGGCAAATATATAGTGCTTACGCGGCATCCCATAGCCATGTTCTCCTCCTTTGCCAATTCTTTTTTTGACGGTGACTACCGGGTGGCAAATGAACACAATCCCATTATTAACCGCTACGTGCCCGCGCTGGCCGCGTTTTTGCGCCAGACGGACACGCCGCACTTCCACGTCCGCTACGAGGACCTGGTGAAGGACCCCGAGACCTGGTTCCAGCGCATTTGTGAACACATAGGCATCCCCTATGAGCCGCAGGCCATCGACTACGGCAAGGCGGACGGGGACGGTGGCGGACGGACCACCAAGGGCCTTGGCGACCCCATTGGCGTGGGCCGGCATACCCGGCCCACCACCGCATCCGTGAAGAAATGGGTGGCCGAGCTTGCCAATGACCCGGAAAAGCGCAGTCTTGTCGAGCGCGCGCTGGCGGCGGTGGACCCGGCCGACCTCGAAACGATTGGCTATCCCGCCGCAAAGATCTGGAAACCCCTGGAGGAGGCGGGAGACGGTGTGCCCGCTCCCAAGGCACCCAAGCTGGACCGCTATCGCATGGAGCGGCGGCTTATTGTGCGGCTGCGCTCGGCGTCGCGCAGGAGCCGCACTTTCCGGCGTTTGCTCGAAAAGGGGCGGCTGGTTTGCGACGTGCTGCTGCGGGATTGATTGTCCCGGGATTTGCATGTCCTCCCATCCGGCGCAATGATTGACCTGGAAAACGTGAAACAGCCATGACATCGTCCCCCACAGAGCAATCCCTCAAGAGCGGAGCCGCCCCGGCTCTTTCCGTCATCGTGCCCGCATACCATGAGGCGGAGAGCCTGCCCGAACTGCTCGACCGTCTGGGCAGGGTGCGCGCGAACGGCATCGACCTCGAAGTGCTGATCATGGACGACAACAGCCGCGACGGGTCTGAGGAGACCGTGGCAGCGCTTGGGTTGTCCTGGGTCCGTTTTGTTGAGGGCACAGAGAGCCGCAATTTCAGCCAAGCCGTAATCGACGGCTTTCAACTTGCAGCGGGCAACACGATCATCGCCATGCATGCCGACCTGAGCCATCCGCCTGAGAAGGTCCCCGAAATGCTCGCCGCGCTTGATGGCGGGGCCGATTTCGTCATCGCCTCCCGCCATGCGCCCGACGCCCCGGCCGCGGAGGAGCGGGGTGTAATGCGCTGGGTCAACAGGCGCGTCGCCATGGTGCTCACGTACCCGTTCATTCACGCCACCGACCCCACGAGCGGTTTCTTCGCTTTTCGACGCGCCCTGCTCGACACGGCGGCCCCCTTCAATGCGCTGGGTTGCAGCAGCGTCGGCCTTGAGGTGTTCGTCAAGGGACGGTGCAGCCGCGCCGCCGAGGTGTTTATCCACGCCGGTCTGCGCTGTCATGGCGGGAGCGGGCTGTCGTTGCGCGAACAGCTTCTCTATCTGCGCCATTCGCGGCGCCTGGCCATGTTCAAGTTCGGCCACTGGGTTCATTTTTCCCAGTTCGCCGTGGTGGGATTTCTGGGCACTTTGGTCAACCTTGCCGTACTTACCGTGCTTGACGAGACGGGCGTTTCCCTGAAGGTAAGCGCCGCCGCGGCCATCTGCGTCGCCATGGTGTTTAACTTCTTTATGAACCGGCACTTCACCTTCAGCGACGCCCAGCCGGGCCGCGTGTGGAAACAGTTGGCCGCCTTTGTCGCCGCCTGTTCGGTGGGCACGGCCGTGAACTACGCCGTGGTGCTGACCACGGCGTGGGAATGGCCCCTTTTCAACGAACATCCCCAGTTCGCCGCCGTCCTGGGCATTCTTGCGGGGCTCATGTTCAACTATTCGGCAAGCAGGCATCTCGTGTTCAAGAAGTGAGTCGCTTTCGTCGCATCGCATTTCGCACATCACACCGTCTCCGGCGCGTTATGCCGTCCATCTTGGCGCCGGGTCGCCAGCCGCTTCATCCCAGTCCCGCAAAACAGGCACAACCGGGGGGCTCCCTGCTACAATAACCCGCCAATCGAAGGAGTCCTGCCATGCCGATACGCCTTGCCGTGCTGCTGTCCGGAAGCGGCACCACACTGCAAAACATCATTGACCGCATCGACCGCGGTGAACTGGACGCGACTGTTGCGGGTGTGATTTCCTCGCGGCCCGGGGTTTTCGGCCTTGAACGCGCGAAGCGGCACGGCATACCCGCCTCCGAAGTGGTCCGACGGGAATTCTCAGGCAACGAGGCGTTCAATGCGGCGCTTTGGGCGGAGATCCGCGGGCTTTCACCCGACTTGGTGGTGCTGGCAGGCTTCATGTCGCTTATTGCCGTGCCGCCGGACTTCCAAAACCGAATCATCAACGTGCACCCGGCCCTCATCCCGGCCTTCTGCGGCCACGGCATGTACGGCCATCACGTGCACGAGGCTGTCATTAATTACGGCGCGAAGATCAGCGGTGCCACCGTGCATTTCGTGGACACCGAATACGATCACGGCCCCATCATTTTGCAGGACACCGTGCCCGTTCTTGACGGTGACACGCCGGAAACGCTGGCGGAGCGTGTGCAGGCACTGGAGCGCGAGTTGTATCCGCAGGCGATTCAATTGTTCGCCCAGGGCCGGCTGCGCGTGGCGGGAAGGCGCGTGTTCGTGCACTGAATCAGACTCAGCGAACGTCAGGGTGTAGCGGATGAATAATGGACGCTACGAAATATTGACATTACGGGAGAAGTACACCCCGGCCCAAGGCGGTGGTTTTCTCAGGCAAATTAGGGCGGTATTCAGTGGTTGGTGCCACTACGGAATGGTTTGCAATCACATCTCCCGGCAGTTGAAGAAACGGGGTGTGCAGAGTCGCTCTCAGTGGGAGACAATGGGGATTGAAGACGATTTCTTGAGCGCGGTGTTGGGAATAATACAGCGAAACATGGGGTGGCCCAACGCGTATTACATGCCTGATGATCCAATGCGACTTCTGCTGCTCAGTTCATATCCCCATTCCGACGACAATGCGGTGTTGTTGGAATTGTCGGAATACACGGACACAGGCTTTGAGTCACTTATCAACGCCGGTATCGATAGCATGACGGCAGGCGAGTTTGTTCGCTTCTGCCATAGCCAGACGACCAAGCTCGGTGGAGGGGCTGGAGTAATATCCTCCGGCACGGACAGGGGTGAGACTATTATACCTCCAATTTTCTCTTGGGAGCCCAATGCTCTCGGGGTATATTCCACGAGAGAAGCCGCAGAGCAGTATTTTGAACCGTGGATTGTGCAATACGGTCTTGAGTTTTTTGATTCGATGGGTTGCCGGCTTCAGGCTATACCCGACTTGGCAAATTACAGGGTCAGGTTAAGAAAAGCAGCCGAAACGGGCGAAGACTGCGCGGAAAGCTTTCGAAGCGTTCTGCTATGCGCATTATCTCATCGGGACAAGAGACCGGAGAACTATGAACAATTGAGCTTGGCGGACATGGTGCAATGGTGGGCGGAAAATGCCATGGACGAATAGTAGGCGACAGCCGAACCCGGCTCGCAGCGGTTGAACAACTAAGGAGGCGTCATGAACCGGCGTGAATTCATGCTTGGGGTGGCTTTGGGTGCCGGAACCGTTGCGGTGCATGCCGCCCTCGGTGCTTCACCAACCGAGGATACTGCTCCGCAGTCCTTCTCTTTCTGCGTGGCCACGGACCCGCATTGCTCCGAAGGGCCAAAGGAGGGGTTGGAGACGCTTGGGACGGGGGTGGACAAGTTCTTGCGCGCCTTGCGCATGATGGAGGCCATAGAGGGTGCTGACCGGCCGGACTTCGTGCTGGTCACGGGGGATATCCATCCGCAGGCGCTCGAAGGACACCTGGGCAGCATCACGATTCCGATTCATCCGGTGCCCGGCAACCATGAGTCGGACCCGGCCGCGCGCAAGGCGTTGCGCGCTCTTTTTCCCGCGGACTTTCATCTCGACGGCAAGTCGTCGGACTACTACAGTTTCCTCCACAAGGGCGCGCGGTTTATCGGTGTCTGCGATGCGGGCAAGGGCGGCGAGCATATCGGCCAGTTTTGTTCCGAGAACATCCAGCCTTCCGGCCAGTGCGAATGGTTGGAAAGTGAGCTTTCGGCGCCCGAACTGAAGAAATTCGTTTTCGCCCACATCCCACCCGAGCGGCACGGGGAAGACCGCGACATGCACATTAGCCGAAACGACTCGCGCTGGTTTAATCAGCTCGTGCGCGAAAAGAAGCCGACCGCACTCTTCTTCGGCCACCTGCACCAGCCCACCGAGG
>CAIJOU010000716.1 GCA_903822375.1 Candidatus Hydrogenedentota bacterium | reverse complement strand
CTATCCTGCGACAACAGGCTCCGCAGGATTCATTTCCACAACCCTTGCCGCATTTGCCAGCTCCGTCCATTGCGGCCCCGTCGTCGTTGATGCTGTCTTCAGCGGACCCAGTCGCATTTGCATGACCAGACATGCGTTCAAGCAACTCGACTACTCTCTCAAAAGAGTAATTCAGGGCAAGCACCGTGTTTGGCCCCCAGGCATTGGAGCAGCGAGTCATTGCACAACCAGCCACGCAGTGGCGCGTACTCGGCCCCTGTGGACCATAATATCCGACAATGTATGCGGCCAATGCGCAGAGCCCCATAGCGAACGGGGTATACTCAAGTATTGATTTTCCGGATGAATCGACTCGTTGTGTAGGACTTCCCCCCACATACCCATACACATTCGGCCCGTCCACCATGCCGAGCGGGTCCCGCGAAATCCAGCGTAGCATGTCGGGGCGGTAGTTGCGGTAGGGCGCCCAGTACATGTTGGTTTCGTAGTCGTACTCATGACCCGTGAAACGGTCCTGGACGAAGAGCGGTGCCAGGAAGGTACCGGACGCATAGACTTTGCCGTAGGGCTCGTACTCGAACCAAGCCGATTTCGCTGTGCTCTCCAGCCGGGTGCTTCGCGTAGACCCAAGGTGATCCCGGAAATAGTATTTCATGGCCGTGACCACGCCGGAGGACGGTGCTTCCGCCAGCACCGTTCCATTAGGCTCCAAGACGTACCAGGCACTGTATGTCGGCAGGTTGGCGTAGTTTTGACTGCGAACGCCCCATCGGGTGTCATAACTCCAGGTCTTCGGCCCCAGGCCCAGATTCGAGGCGTCCACCGCAGTGCGGCGCCCGTCGCCGGAATAGGTGTAGTTCACACTCGTCTCGCCGGTAATATTCGTTGTGTAGGATTTGAGCCGGTCCTGGTAGGCCCAGCCCAGCGTGGCGGCCTGTGCGCCCTGGGTAATGTTCGTCAGCCGTCCCCACGAGTCGTAGGCGTAGGTCGTGGTCCCGTTCTGCGAGGACACCGCCTGCGTCATTTCATTGCCCGCGTTGTACGTGTAGGCGATGCTGTTCGTGGTGCCCGCCGTGGCGTCATAGATCGCCTGCGAGGTCACATTGTCCGCCCCGTCATAGCCGTAGGTGTAGCGGTGCTTGAGCGTCGTGCCGGCGCGCCGTTCTGCCTGGGTCAGCCTGTAGCGATCATCGTAGACATAGTTCCATTTCGCGTTCGCGGCATCCAGCACCTGCGTGATGTTGCTGGCCGTGTCATAGGTTTGCGTGTACCTTTCCAGCGTGGCGTTTGCCGCATTCTTGTAATGAATGTCCGTCAGCCTGCCACGGGTGTCGTAGTCGTAATTCGCCGTCATCCCATTGGGATACTGCAACTGCGTTCGTCGTCCCACAGTGTCATAGGTGTAATTGAAGGTCCGACCACCCACGACCACCTGAGTCAGCCAGCCCATGTTGTTGTAGACGTAATCCGTATCGCGGTTAAGATTGTCGTATACTGCGATCAATCGTCCCGCGGCATCATAGGTATTGTGGACTATCGATGCGGCATCGAAGTCCCATTTTATGATTAGGCGGCCCACGGCATCATAGTCAAAAAGGGTACCGACGATCTGATTCCAGTCCCTGCTTTGCAGGAGTTGGCCATTGTCGTCATAGCTGTAGGTTACCGTGGCATCGGGCCGGCCGGTCTGTTTATAGGTAACGGAACTAAGGAATCCTGAACTGGCCGCATAGGCATATTCCGTGCGCACGGCGTTGCCGAGAGTGTACACCGCAGCCAGCCTACCATTGGTGTCATAGCTGCGGAAACGGTACTTGTACAGTGCGTCCGTATCGTAATAGATGTCGCCGCCGGTGGTGTATCCGCGCGTGGTGACGTTGCCGCGTCCATCGGTTACGGTCAGTTCCTGTCCAACACAATTATAGGTGTGCGCCGAAATGGTGGCGTTGTTGTGGTCCGCCGTGCGCACCACCCGGTCAAGGTAGTCGTATTCGGTATAGCGCATCTTGCCGGCCACGTCCTTGACGGCTGTCTGCCGTCCCAGGGCGTCGTAGGTGTATTCCACATAGGCGTTGTTGGCATTGGGCGGATACACGCGCTTGATGCGACCGGCCGCGTCATAGGTGTAGCTGGTGACGTTACCGGCCGGATCGGTTACGTAGGACAGTCGACCGTAGGCGTCGTAGGTATACCACAGGGTGGTGTTGTTGGGATAAGTAATGGAGGCGAGTTTGCCGCCGCCGCAGGCCATGCAACCGTCGTCGTAGGCATAGCTGGTCGTTTCATTGGCCGCGTTGGTTTGGGTAACCATGCGCCCAAAATCATCATAGGTCATGGAAGTGGTTTCGCTGGCGACATTGGCGGCTTTGGTGACCGAGGTTAGGTTGCCCACGCTGTCATAGACGTACGTGGTCTCGAATCCGATGGGGTCGGTCGTTTTCGTCAGTTGCCCCTGGGCGTTGTATTCATGCCTTAGTCCGGCGGTTCCATATCCCGGCCGAAGCACGCTGGTCAGCCGTCCCGCACTGTCATAGGTGTACTGTGAGGTGACGCCGAAGAAGTCGGTGAACTGGGTAATGTTTCCGGCGCTGTCATAGGTCCACGATGAAGTCCTGCCGTCCAGGCGGGACACTGTCGCGAGACGTCCATCGGCCGTGTAGGTGCGGTTCATGTACACGAGGCCGTCGGGCCGCGTGATTTGCGTAATCCGTCGGTTGGCGTCGTACGTGTAGTTCCATGATTGGGCACCGGTACCATTGGGGTTCTGATAGTCGGTCTGCCGCGACACATAGAATCCGTCGTAAGCCATCTCAACCTTGTAACGGCGCAGGGCTGTGTTATTGCTGTCATAATTCATGATAAGGCAATAGGTGCTGTACTGGTTCGTCGTGAAAAGATCCCGTTCGGCTATGGTAATCAGACCGTCGGGTGCGGTGTAGGTGACCTTCTTTGCCTGATAGCCCCAGTACGTCTGACCGTATTCCGTTTGGTACAGGTGCTGCAGATTACCCCGGTCGACCTTACGGGACACGTAGAACCCCGTGGTGGAGGTGGGCAGCGCGTACTCGTACAGCATTGAGGTACCGTCGTCATAGCCGACCCCCGCCAATCTGTCCGAATCGTAGCTGTAACTGACGGTCTTGAGCGGGTTCGTTATGCCCGTCTTCTTCAAATAGGCCGCTGTCATTCGCCCGTTTCCATCGTAGGCGAACTCGAAATAGCGGGAATCCCCCTGGGGCGGGAACACCTGTACGAGCCGACCAACGCCCACCGCGCCGTTATAACTGAGGGTGACAGTGTTGCCATTGCTGTCGGTCATATATTCCAGACGCGCGAAATAGTCCGGTGTTCCGGTTTGGGCGGAGAACTCATAGGCGCTGCCGTCGTTAAAGTGGAGCGTGAACCGTCCGGATACGGCATCCCGGGTAACCGTGGTGAACCGGAGGTCAAGCGGAGAGGAGTGGATGGAAGGCACGTAGGTCTGTGTATTGCCCTGCGCCCCCTGATATTCGTAATAGCGTGCCGTGCCAACCTGATCAAAAAAGGCCACGCGCTCCGGCGCGCCGTTCCCGTTTGTTGTTTCCGAGCAAAGAAGGTGCATGTTAAAGCCATGGACCCAGCCTCGGCCGACGTTGTTTCCCCACACCTTTGAGGTGTCCGTGGTGTATCCCCGCCCCCAACCCCACGCATTGAACCAACGCCGGTCAAGTTTGAGTTTTCCGCCACCCTTGATGGGAATGGCCAAATCGGTTTCCGCGAAGAATTGGGATGTCTGAAATGCCTGAACACTGCTTCCCACCTGTATACTGCCGTCTGGCCGACTGTGATCCTTATGCTGCCGATTACCCGGCCCACCGGGCGAGCTTGGCGGGCAGGGGGCCATGCAGCATCGAACATCTTCCGGCGGTCCGCTAGAACCACCGCCATTGCCGCCCCTACCACCCCTGCCGCCGTTACCGCTTCCGCCCGGCCCTGGCGGCGCGCATTCGCAGTCACTGCCTTCACAAGGCGGGCCCTGATTCACGCAGTTGGCCTCTTCGCCGCCCACCACACTGGACACGGTCTCCTCGTCAAGCGGCTTGAGCGTACCCGGATTCCCCTTTGATG
>CAIJOU010000715.1 GCA_903822375.1 Candidatus Hydrogenedentota bacterium | reverse complement strand
TTCCGCGCGCAGGATGATTTCTTCAAACTGGCTGGGCTCCTTGAGACGTCCGCTGGTGGTTACGGGGATGGTGAACTCCACATCGTTCACGCCCGGCTTGGCGCCAACACGGCCGGCGGCATACAGCCCGTTCTGTTCCCGTACAGCGTTCGCCACATCGCTTACGGTGAGCCCTTTGAGCGTGAGCCGGTCCGGGTTTAACCAGATCCGCATTGAATAGTCCTTGCCGCCAAAGACCGTCACATCGCCCACGCCCGGCACGCGCTTAAGCGTGTCGAGCATGTAAATCATAGCGTAGTTGCTGAGGTACAGGTCGTCATATTCCGGATTGTCGGAAACGAGCGATACTACGCCCAGAAAGTTGCTCTGCCTCTTGGTCACGCTGGTACCCTGGCGAATCACCTCCTGCGGAAGGCGGGGCTCTGCCCGCTTCAGCCTGTTTTGCACCTCCACCGCGGCGATATCCAGGTTCGCCGAAATGTCGAAGGTGCAGGTGACCGAAAGCCCCCCGTCGTTGGAGCTTTGCGACTGGTAATAGAGCAGGTGCTCGATGCCGCTCAGTTCCTGCTCAATGGGTGTGGCCAGCGATTCCGCAACCGTTTCCGCATTGGCGCCGGGGTAGTTCGCGTTGATGATGACCGTTGGCGGGGTGATCTGCGGCGACTGCTCAATGGGCATGAAGAACATCGAGGCAAGCCCGCACAGCACAATCACGATGGAAAGCACCGTGGCAAACACGGGGCGGTCTATGAAGAATCGGGATATCATGGGAGTGCCTTACTGGGCCTTCGCCGGTTCGGCGGCGGGCGCCGCCGGGGTGGGATTGACGGGCATGCCCGGCATCATTATCTTCGCCAGGCCGTCCACGATTACCTGTTCGCCGGGCTTGAGGCCGTCCAGCACGATCCAGTCCTGGCCCACCCAGGAACCCATGGTCACCACCCGCCGTTCCGCCTTCTTGTCGTCACCGACCACATAAACAAATGCACCCTTTGGCGACTGACTGACCGCGCGCTGCGGAACGACGACCGTGTTCGGACGCTCCCAGCCCCTTACATGCACCTTGACAAACTGTCCCGGCTTAACCCGTTTCTCCGGGTTGTCAAAGGTGCCCCGCAGCTCCACGGTTCCGGTTTGCAGATTAACGTTGGCATTCTCGAAATTGAGCTTGCCACGGCTGCTGTAGGTGCTGCCGTCGAGCAGCGTAATCTCGATGTAGGGTTCCGTGTTGCCCGCAGCAAGCACAACCGTGCCCTTGTCCGTGGCTCCCCGGGCCGCGAGGTATTCCTTCTCACTAACCTGGAAACTCACATAAATGGGATCAACCTGCTGCATGACCGCCAGCAGGCTGTTCTGACCGCTGTCCACGAAACTGCCAATCTCTTTCAGCGCTTTGCCGATATACCCTGTAAGCGGCGCCACGATTTCTGTGTAACTCAGGTCCAGTTCGGTCTTGGCCATCTGGGCCTTGGCGAGCCGCAAAAGCGCGGCGGCATTGGCCTCCGCGGCCAGTTTCTGGTCCAGGTCGGCCTGCGCTATCGAACCCGGGTCGCGCACGGCCTGCAGGCGCTTGACCTCCTGCTGCGCCAGCTTGAGCCCGGACTGCGCCTGCTCCACCTGCGCCTGGGAAATCTGGAGGTCCGCCTTGAAGGAGCGCGGGTCTATGGTGAACAGGCGGGTTCCCTGTGCAATATAGGCGCCTTCCTGAAAGTCGCGCGTTTCAAGGAAACCCAGTACCCGCGAGCGGACCTCAACCGTCTTGGAAGCTTGGGATACGCCCACATACTCATATTCCACGGGAACAGTCTTCTGCTCCACCGTGGCCAGAGTCACATCAGGGGGCGGGGGAGGACCCGATGGACCGGCTTTGCCAAGACCTGCCGGCGGAGCGCCTTTGGGTGGTGCTTCCGAGGCGGCCCGCACCACTCCCTGGGCCAGCAAGGCTCCAACCGCCAGTCCGGCCAGCAACGTAATAGCCAAAACACTCTTTCGTGGTCCCATCGTAATAGGTCATCCTGTGTTTGAGATACGGCCGTGTGGAACGGAAATGCCCTTCAGGCCGTTCATTGTGACGTGCCGTTACAGCACACCCCTTTTTACTCTTTGTCGTTTCTCGTGTCAAGCACCGCTTGGATGCGCGTACAGACCTCCAGCCACATGCGCGCATGCTTTGAGCCAATCTTCTGCACTAAATCGACCCCGGCCTGAAACTTGCGTCTTTGCAACTCGGTGATCACCTCCGCCGCCTTGGACGATATGCGCACCAGCACCTCGCGCCGGTCCGCGGGGTTCTCCTCCCGGGTCAACAGGCCCAGTTCCACCAGCCTTTCAACACGGGTCGAAACGGAGGGGGCTTTAACGCACAGTTCCTGGGCCAGTTGCTTCACGGTCATGCTGCCCTGTGTATGGATCGCAATCATCATCTCGACCTGCGGCGGCGTCAAGGCGGGAAGGCACTCATCTTCCCCCTCCGTAAAGAGGTATTGATAGAAGTATCGCCGCAGCACGAGCCCAGAAGCATTGATTGCACGGGCCAACTCCATTTGTTCGTCTTCTGTCATGGTCCATTCCAGATATGGTTCGCTTAAGGAATCGTTCGTATCCCTAATTATTGCATTGGCAACCACATGCTGTCAATTTCATACACAATGGGATTGCCTCTTAAGAACAGGACTACCTTTCAGCGTCAATCCGCAACCATTTCCGCAGTCCGTCACGATACAAGAGAATCCACCGCCTTGGATACGAATCCTCTACTGGACGGGACCCCGCGCCGGGGGAAAGTACCCGACGGGTTAAGGTGTCCTCGCGATACGAAAGCCAAAACCTGCGTAATTTTCGGCGATTACCGCGTACTCGGTGTCCCAGTAATTGCATCTGGCCGCAGCCCGAACATAGCTTAAGATTGGGAAGCCAGAAAGACTGAAAGGAACAATGGCCGGCCCTCCCCGAAGCACCCGGGTTGCATACGTCGCGGGTTTGTTGGCAGGCCCCGTTGGGTTTGTCTTGGGACCCTCTTTGTAATAGCTGTCCAGATACCAGTCCTGGCACCAATTCCAGACGTTTCCACTCATGTCGTAGCATCCCACGGGACTGGCGCTGTTCACCGTCTTTACGGC
Source organism: Candidatus Hydrogenedentota bacterium (assembly GCA_903822375.1). Classification (GTDB taxonomy): domain Bacteria; phylum Hydrogenedentota; class Hydrogenedentia; order Hydrogenedentales; family CAITNO01; genus CAITNO01. Next base: position 9,368 of record CAIJOU010000715.1, on the reverse strand, counting down.
CCCGTTGGGGCTCACGTTTACTCCATTGAACCAGCCGACCGGAGAGGTGTGGGGACTTGCCGTAATGCCCAGGGGATTGGTGAAATGTATCTCATAGGAAGCATCTACCAAATCATAGTTGCACCTGTTGGGCTTGTCCGACAGGTCAAGAGTGTCTGAGGCAAATCCATAGATCCAGCGCTTGGTGCCATCCCAAGCCGCGGCGAACTCCCACTCCGCCTCCGTTGGCAACCGGTATCCACCGGCGGTCGGTGGAGCGCATGTGAGCGGCCATTCTGTTGTGTTCATGTCGTAACAGCCTGCAAGGCCCTGCATCTCGTTATACCAGTTGCAGAACGCCACAGCGCCCCACCAGGACACTTGAACCACGGGATGTGTGTCCATGGAATAGAGGGTCAAGTTCGGCAGCCCCGTCAGTGACTTGGCGGAAAACGCCCCGTCCGTGAACTGAATAAAGCAGTAAGGCGAGCTGAAATACAAAATGCGCTGGAGATTCCCGCCTGCATAGATGTCATTAGTGCCGACCCACGGCGTGCCCGACGAAGACTTGAGATAGCCCTGCGCAAGCGCAAAGTTGAGCACGTCGCAGTATTGCCCGTTTGTGACCGGGTACTTGCCGATCTGGTAAGCGTCGAGCGTGACTTGATGGGCCGGGAACTCACAGGACTGGCCGTAGGCCGCATTATCGCCCACACCGCTGTTGCCCATCATAAAAGTGCCCGCCGGAACGGGGACCATCTCAATGGCAGGAAAGTGGCCCGGCCCCTTTGAAACAACGACGTTTACAGGCGTTCCGGGCACCGCGCTGGCACCCGCTGCCGGGGATTGGGAAATGACGCTGCCTTGAGGGACGCTGGGGCTTAAGGCCTGTGAAACCGCCCCCAGGACAAGTTCCCCGGCGATGAGCGCCGTTTGCGCCGCGTCCTGGGTCATGCCGACAACATTGGGTACGGTTACAGGCTGGGGACCTCCTGACACAACCAGACTGACCACGGAACCCGGGGCCACCGAACTGCCGCCGAACGGCGTCTGGGAAACGATGATGCCCGGGGCAACGGTACTGCTGTACGCCTGGGTGACGGTGCCGACCGTGAGACTGGCGCCCACGATGACCATGGACGCTGCGTCGGGGGTCATACCGACAACGCTGGGAACGGTTACAGGTTGGGGGCCCTTGGAGACGACAAGACTCACAGCTGAACCCGCGATGGCTAAACTGCCCCCTGTCGGCGTCTGGGAAATGACATTGCCCAGGGGGACAGACGAACTGAACACCCTCGTGACCGTCCCGACCGTGAGACCGGCATCGATGATGGCGGTGGACGCCACGGACTGCTCCCGGCCGACAACATCGGGAACCGTGACCGGAGGCCCATTCGAAAGGACCATAGCCACCGGCGTTCCCGCACTGACGGTCGCCCCACCCTCAGGGTACTGGCTTAACACCTGGCCCGCCGGGACAACGGTGCTGTATTCCACGGTTGCCATGCCCACAGTCAGGCCGATATTCACAATCGTGGCATGAGCGGCAGCCTCCGTCATACCCAGCACACTGGGCACGAGAATCGGCGGTCCTTTCGAAACGGTCAGTGCAATGGCTGTTCCTGGAACCGCGCTTGCGCCCGCTGCCGGAGTCTGGGAAACGACTGTTCCCGAAGGGACCGTGAAACTGTACACCTCAGTCACCATGCCAAACGCGAGACCGGCATCCGTAATCGCGCCGGATGCCGCCGTCTTGCTCATTCCGACAAGGTTGGGCACAATAATCGGTTGCGGTCCCTCGGATACCACTACGGCTACGGCCGTTCCCGACGCGACATTTGCACCCGTCCCAGGAGCCTGGGAAATGACATGCCCTGCGGGGATGGTGGAACTGTATGCCTGTGTCACCGCGCCGACCGTGAGGCCCGCGTGAACGATGGCCGCGACCGCCTCAGCCTGTGTCCGGCCGACAAGATTGGGGATTTCAACCGGCGGCGGCCCTTGGGACACGGTGAGTTGCACGGACATCCCGGGCACCGCACTCGTTTCTCCCGGTGGGGTCTGGCTGATGACAATGCCTGCTGCAGCAGTGGGACTGAATGCCTGCGTTACTACGCCAACCGTAAGTCCGGCGGCAGTGATGGCGCTGGAGGCCGCCTCCTGGGACTGGCCAACGACACTGGGAACCGTGAGTGTCCCGGATAGGATTAGGTCAACCGCCGAACCGGAGGCAACGGAACTTCCTGCCACCGGATTTTGGGAGATTACGCTTCCGACCGGAACACTGGGACTGTACGTCTGTGTCACTGTGCCGACCGTAAGACCGGCGGCAATGATGGCGGTGGTTGCCGTCAACCGCGGCTTGCCGACGACGTCCGGCACCTCAACACCCAGAGAAACGACCAGCGCGACGGCCATACCGGAGCCCGCGGATGTTCCCGCGGCCGGACTCTGTGAGACAACACATCCCGGAGCCACCGTGGCGCTGTGTGTCTGGGTGACCGAGCCCAGGGTGAGTTCAGCGCTGGCAAGTTCCTCCTCGGCGGCGGCCTGCCCCATACCCACCACATTTGGCACGCTTACGGGAGTGCAGGAGCACCCGGCAAGAAAGACGGCAAGTAAAAACACGATTGGCAGTGTGAGATTGCGCCGTGTCACGGAAGTCTTCATGGCCCCACCTTTCATGAAAGAGCAACCAATCAACCCTTGTTTCCCAAAACTAGCTTCCCTGTTCCACTACTATATATCCCAGCCCCGTTCTGTTGTCAAGGCCTTTTGCAAGGCCGTTGAATTCTGTCAGGAACGCCACAATGCGTTAAAGGGCGTTCACCGCCCCCATGCACCAAATAACAAAGGGCGCAACCCGTCTGAACGGATTGCGCCCAACTGCTCATTATTGTCAGGGTGTGGAAGTCTTTCCCGGACCACGATTGAGGAACAGATACAGTCCCTGCTTGCCCGGGGCAAGAATATCCTTCCAGCCGTCCCCGTTGATGTCGTCCACCCAGAAATAGATGCCCACACCGCTATTGGTGGCGGCGGGACCGAAATCGATGGTGGTTCGCGTGAAAGCACCCTTGTTTATTTTGTAGTAGTAGACGCCGAGCGGGTCACGGTCGCCGGGGTCGTGGCCGTTGTGAGCCCAGAAGCGCTTGCCGGTCACCAGTTCGGGTTCACCGTCGTTGTCCATATCGTGCAACTGCAGGTCGTGGAACTGCGACCGGTCGGTTTCGATTTCATGCTTCGTCCAGGTCCGCCCGCCGTTTGCGTCCGCGCCCTGTTCCATCCAATAGAGGCCGTAGTTGTGCGCCTCGCCGACGATAAGGTCGTTCTTGCCGTCCTTGTTGACATCATAGACGAGAATCGGCACGCTCGCAGAGCCTAGATTGAATTCAGGGTGCCACTTCCAAGCCTTCATGTCCCAGGTGTTTGCGGGCGCTTCCAGCCAGCCGCCGGCGAAGATCAAGTCCGGATGTCCGTCACCGTTCACATCGCCGGCCCCGGCCCCGTGGCCGCCGCCGCCGTCGGTCTCGACGGTGAACTGCTCGAACTCGCCCGTGCCCTTGCCCTGTGCGTCGCGCTTCAACTTGAAGATGTACACCGGCTTGGTCACCGGCATCACCTCGTCCACACCGTCGCCATCCATGTCATAGAAGATGTTGCGCTCGATGTTCCCCGTCTTGGCCACGTCATGGGTGGTCCATTCGCCGGGGCCGCCCTTGGGATTTTCGCGCCACTGGAAAGTGCAGCCGAAATAGCCGCCGGCCACATCGTCGAGATAGCCGTCGCCGTTAACGTCCATTGGATAGTTGGAGAAATCATCATAGTAAGTGTCGAGGTACATGATGCTGCAGACCTTGTGGCATTTCACAAAGTCGGGGCCCTCGTACCAGTATTCGCCGCAGAAGATATCCTTGAAGCCGTCGTTGTTCACGTCGAAGATTGAAGCGGCCTCATAGGTGCTGTTGTGGCCGATGGGGATGCGGTCAAAAACAAGCCCCGGCACGTCGGGAGCCGCGGCGGAAACCGCCAGCGCGGCCATTATTGCGTAACTTAGCATGTATCAGATCCTCCGTTTCCGGTTGCGGAAGCGTTGTCAGGGTTGGGGCTGAATGACCTTGAACTCGGGAACCGTTCCATCGGCGCGGCTCAGGCGTATGCCGAAGCCCCATCCGCCCGCGCGCTGCGAAATCATCACCAGCAGGGTGTTCTTGCCCGCCTTCAGCTTTGCGGGGGCGTTGTCCGAATCCACCTTGAAGGGCCGGTCAACGTCCTGCGAAGAAACCACCTCGCCGTTCACCCAGACCTTCAGGCCGTCATCGGACCCGCCGTGGACCACAATGTCCATGTCCGAGTCAACCTCGATTTCGGTGTAGGCAAATGCGGCTGCGGCATCCACCATGCCCAGTAGACCGGCCAGATTGACCATGCCCGCCAGGTCGTCCGTGGCAACCGGCTTCCACGTGACCGTGCCGCCCATGCCGGGATAACTTGCCTTCAGGTCCACGTTGGGCTCACCAATGAGGTTCTTGTCAAAACCGTCGGCCATGCGCCAGGGCAGCGGACCAATAATCGCCCACTCTTTGACGAAACCGAGCTTGGCGGCCAATTGCGCGCCGTCTTTCATCGTGCCCAGTGCGGCCACGGTCTGCTGCACGGCTTCGGGCGTGCTCAGTTTGCCCATCACCCCGTTCAGAAGTTTTTCGCCCTGCTCCAACTGCCCCGCGTCAATGGCGGCCTTGGCGATACCGATCATGCTGCCTATAGGGATGGAGTCCAGTTCGCCCTTGTTGATCATTTCCATGACCACGTCAAAGGCCTCGGGCACGGGATACTTGCGAATGCCCTCCAATCCGATGGCTTTCAGTTCGGGGTCGGCCGCATTGCGGTAGAGCGACACGTAGGCACGGCCGGCCGCCTCGGGCTTGTTCTGCTCGGCCAGGTCGTCGGCATACCGTTTCACCCAGCCTTCAATCTGTGCCTTGTCCTGCTCGCCGACCGTCTCCAGCGCCTTGGCCAGCAGCGGCGCGGCCTCGGGCAGACCGCTCAGGCTCAGCCCTTTGAGGGCCGCCATCCGCAGCGTTGCATCTTGCGACGCTGCCTGTTCGGTCAGCAGCGGCATGAACATCACGTCGCGGCGCGCGCCAATATTCTGTATCAGACCCGCCTGCATGTCGGCGGGAAGCTTCTGCCAGGCGTCCAGCAGGGCCAGATTGGCGGCATGTCCGGTCAGACTGGACAACGCGTTGAGGATGGGGGAGGCCAGCCGTTCACCGTCAGAGCTGCTGAGTGCCTTGATGAACAGGGGAATGCAGGATTCGTCGCCGAAGCGGGCCAGTCCAGCTATCGCACCGTTCTTGATGGTGGTGTCGGGAGCGTGGCGCAGAATCTTCCGATAGGCAGTCGCCGCAATTTCCCATTTGCCGCCCTGGCGTGCCACCGCATCCGCATAGCGCAGCGCGGCGTCCCACGCTTCAAAACGGCTGTCGTCATTCGCCTTTGTCACCACATCGACGATGGTCGGTTCATACTCCGGGTTGGCCGTTTCAGCCAGCAGGCGCGCCGCGCTGGCGCGCACGAGCCCGGACGGGCTCTCGCTAAGGCGCACGGCAAAGCCCATGTCGCCAATCTTCGCGGTCTTGCCGAAGAGCGCGTTGAGCAGCGCATACTGGAATCCCATGTCGGGATGCGTCCCGGCGGCCGTGACAATCGCCTGCAGCGCGTTGGCGGTGCCGCACTCCTCCAAACAGGCCCGTGCACGTTCGCGCAGCTCCGCGTTGGTCAGCAGCGCGGCGACGGGGGAGAGGTCGGTTTCTTCGGCCACCACGAAAGGCAGCAGCGACAGCGCACGCTTGGCCAGAACGGGATCCTGCCCGGCGCTCACCAGAGGCATGAGTGCCTGTTCTACCGCGATGCGCGCCGGCGTCACCTCTTCGCTGTCCATCCGGATCGGCGCGGTCTGGTGTGCTATGTCGCGCAATACAACCATGGCGGTGCGCCAGATATGCTCATCCTTGTCTCCTAAAAGCTTGACCAGCCCGGGCAGGGCCTCCGCGCCGAACTTGGGCAGCAACTGCCGCGCCCGCGCCTGAATGGGGCCGTTGTCCTTGGTCAGGTCGGCGAGCACCCCGTCAACAGTCGGCGGCGGGGCAATGTCGGCCCGCGTGACAGGGACAAGCGCCGCCGCCAGCAGGAATATCATCAGAAAGGTTCTTGAATTCATGTGTAGTTTCCTCATGGCGCTGCGTCTTACAGATGCCACGGTGCCCGGTAGGACCGGGCCAGATGGCGGTTGGCCTGCTCGTCATTGATGAAGGTTTCGCGGTCGCTGTCCCAGAACAGCTTGCGGCCCGCCTTGAGCGAAATGCCGGCAAGCAGCGGCGGGATCGTAGAGTGGAACCCCTGCTCAATATCCGCCGCCGGCTTCTGGCGGCTGCGGATGCACTCAAAGAAATTGTTGTGGTGCGGGGGGTAGGCCCAGCTCTTCTCCGGCTCGCCGACCCATTCCTTGATACCCAGCGAATCGGGGGTGACAATGTAGCTGCCTCGGTCCACAAACAGCGCGCCGTCGGTGCCGTAAAAGGCGATGCCGTAGCCCTTCTTCTCGTGGACGTTTTGACGCCGCTGTTCCCAAGTGACCGTGCAGCCGGGATACTCGAAGAGCGCCTCGATGGTCTCGTAGTTGTCCTGTCCGGCATTGGTCCGGTAACTTCCGCCGAGCGCCTGCGCGCTCAGCGGCCGGTCCTGTTTGATGCCCCACTGCACGATGTCCATGAGGTGCACGCCCCAGTTGGTGAGCTGTCCGCCGCGGGCATAGTCGTGCCAGCCCATCCAGCCGCCGAATCGGTCCATGGAGAAGGGCACCTCGGGCGCGGGTCCAAGCCACATGTCCCAGTCCAGACCGCGCGGCACTTCGGACGGCGTGTCGCCCAACCCGAATTCGTTGACACTGACCCACGCGGTAGCGTGGGTGACTGTGCCGATGCGCCCGCTGTGCACCAGGTTAATTGCCTTCTGGAAGACGGGCATGGAACGCTGCTGCGTTCCCACCTGCACGATGCGACCGTAACGGCGGGCCGCTTCGACCATGGCACGGCCTTCGACCACCGTCATGCACACCGGCTTTTCAACATACACATCCTTGCCCGCTTCGCAGGCAAGAATGGTGATAAGCGGGTGCCAGTTGTCCGGAGTCACCACCCACACCGCATCAATGTCCGGCCGCGCAAGCACCTCGCGGAAGTCCTGATACCCGTCGGGACGGTGATTGTTCAGGCTTTCCACCTTGTCCAGTTGCGGCATGTACCGCCCCTTGGCCGCGTCGCACAAGGCCACGAGTTCACAATTGGGATTGACGGCCAGCGCCTCGATATGACGCGAGCCCATGCCACCGTTGCCGATCACGGCAATGCGGATCTTCTCGCTCGGCGGCACGCGCCGGGCAGCCTGAAGGGCGCGGGCCGGACGCTGGGCCATCAGGCCTCCCGCGGCGAGTCCCGCCACGGCGCCCTTGAGAAAGCCGCGCCGTCCCATGGTTTCTTTGTTTGCCATAGTTTTGTCTCCATGGCCGTTTCCGGCCACCGTCGAGTTCCAATTCGTAATTCGTAATTACTTCGACGCTTTCTGCGCCAGTTCGCCAAAGCGGTGCACCACTGCCAGCGCCGGGTCAAGCGGCGCCTGCGCATGGGGCGTTCCGGGCGGGGTCTCGATAAGGGGCGTGGCCCGCAGCGTCTTCCCGGCAAACTGCGGCAGCCATTCCTTCTCCGCGTCAAGCATTTCCGCCACCATGTCGCGCACCTCGCTGAGCGTGAGGCAGGCGGACGTGAGCGGATCGAGCGCGCAGGCGGCAACGACCAGCTCGGGATCGCCCTTCATCGCGGCCTCGACCGTCAGTCCCTGGGCGTTCACGTTGGTCATGTTGAGCGCGGCGCATTGCGGGGGAAGGTTGCCCACGCGCACCGGGTGCAGCCCCAGTTTATCGGCAAACACGGGCACCTCGGCGCAGCAGCCCTGAGGCAGGTTGGTGATATAGCCCTCATTGCGCACGTTGCCTTGGAATTTAAAGGGCACGCCGGTCTCCAACGCTTCAAGGATGTAGGAGCAGTACTCGACGCTGCGCGGCTGCAACGCGGCAGACTCGGTCGCCAGCATGTCCTCGTTCTCAAGCGTGCCCGCAATGAGCTTGCACCAGCAGTAGTATGCGCCCGTTTCGCCGCCGAAGGCCGGTTCGTCGCAATAGCGCTCAAGCGCGCGCTTGCTGCTGCGGAACCAGGGCACATATTCCGAAAGATGCCCCGTGCTCTCGGTCATAAAGTAGCCGAAATGCCGCATGACCTCGATGCGCACCTTTTCGTTGATGTAGTACTCGGGCTTGTCGCACAGTTCCTTGAAACGCGGATACAGGTCCTGCCCGTGGTGCTCCATCTTGAGAAACCAGCCCATGTGGTTGATGCCGGCCGACAGGTAGTCGATTTCGTGCTTCGGCAGGCCCAGATACCCCGCAATCAGGTCCAGCGTCGTTTGCACACCGTGGCAAAGGCCGACGTACTGCAGGCCGGGCACAGTGCCCAGGCTCCAGCAAACCGACGCCATGGGATTGACGTAGTTGAGTAGCACGGCGTTGGGGCACAGTTCCTGCACGTCTTTGGCGATGTCCAGCATTTCGGGGATGGTGCGCAGCGCGCGAAACACGCCGCCCGGTCCCAGCGTGTCGCCGATGCACTGGTCCACGCTATGCTTCAGCGGGATCTGGTAGTCTTTGCCGAATGCCTCGACACCGCCGATTTGCAGCATGACGATGACATAGTCGGCGCCCTTGAGCGCCTCGCGGCGGTCCGTGGTGATCATGGCCGTGGCGGGCAGGTTGTTCTCCTTGATGACGCGGTCGGCAAAGCGCTTGATGCGCTCCAGCTTGGGCGTGGTCCGGCTCATGAAGCGGAACTCACTGCCGCGCAGCGCGGGCGTGGCCAGAATGTCCATCATGAGGGTCTTGCAAAACACGATGCTGCCGGCACCAATCATTGCAATCTTGGGCATGATCTCATCCTCCGTCGGGTTGTTTGTATCCGCGTCCTGCGCGGTCTAGCTTTCGTTGACAAGCATTCCGCGAAACTTCAACGGCATGCCACGGTTCTCCGAAAAATACGCATTCTGGCAGTAGTCGAGCGACCCATACTTACGCGCTGACTTGGCGCACGCGAGGGCTAATTATCATCGTCGGCGTGGCGGGAAGCAAGTGCAGACAATCCTCCATAACGGAATAACTTTGGGTTCTTCCGCGATTTGCGGGAAAGAATAAGGCATCAGTAACCTCCCTTTACACACAAGGGCCGACAATTCGGCAGGAGGTTACTGATGCACGAGAAGCATTATATTGCGGAACTGGG